>NZ_CM002692.1:3479600-3622285 GCF_000632515.1 Parageobacillus genomosp. 1 | reverse complement strand
CATCGGCGCTGGAGAGCTTAACTTCCGTGTTCGGGATGGGAACGGGTGTTTCCTCTCCGCCATTGTCACTAGGCAAGTGATAGACAAATTTTATTATAGTTCAACTGATAGCATTGTCAAGAACTATTTTATTTCGTCAAATTTCGTTAAAATTCGCCTCTCACTGTTTGCGAAAGCAAAATTTCTCTCACTTTATTGCAGGTGTTTTTATGTATGGAATTCGCCTTTGATTCACGGTCATTCGCTTTTCAAAGCGACTTTAATAATATATCATCTAAAAATCTTATTGTCAACCTTTTATTTTTCCAAAAGCAGCGTTTATCATTTTATATAATTTATATTTGAAAGTCAACTATTTCTTAAAATATTTCCCCTATGAGCTAAACGCCCATAGGGGAAAGGAACATCCTATTTATGGCGCATTTGTGGGAATAACAATACATCGCGGATAGACGGAGAATTGGTTAACAACATCACGAGACGATCCACACCAATGCCTAAACCGCCTGTTGGCGGCATTCCGTATTCAAGAGCTTCGAGGAAGTCTTCATCCATCTCGTGCGCTTCGTCATTTCCTTGTTCACGCTCTTTTAATTGCGCTTCAAAGCGTTCGCGCTGATCGATTGGATCGTTCAATTCGGTAAAGGCATTTGCATGTTCACGGCCGACGATAAACAGTTCAAAACGATCGGTAAAGCGCGGGTCATCTGGATTTTTCTTCGCTAACGGCGAAATTTCTACCGGGTGGCCGTAAATGAATGTTGGCTGAATAAGCTTGTCCTCTACCTTTTGCTCGAAAAATTCATTAACAATATGCCCAAATGTCATATGCGGCGCTATTTCTACACCATGTTCTTTCGCTAGCTCCCGAGCTTCTTCATCGCTCATTTGCTTCCAAAAGTCAACCCCTACGTATTCTTTAATCGCATCGACCATGTGGAGCCGTTTCCATTCTGGTGTTAAATCTACTATATGCTCGCCATATTGAATTTTGGTCGTGCCTAACACTTCCTGGGCGATATGGGCGATTAGATTTTCCGTTAATTTCATAATGTCACGGAAGTCGGCATATGCTTCGTATAGTTCAAGCATTGTAAACTCTGGATTATGTCGTGTCGAAATGCCTTCATTGCGGAACACGCGTCCAATTTCATACACTTTTTCCAATCCGCCGACAATTAAACGTTTCAAATGGAGCTCAATCGCAATTCGCATATACAATGGCATATCTAGTGCATTGTGATGGGTGATAAACGGACGCGCTGCCGCTCCCCCAGCAATAGCATGCATCATCGGCGTTTCTACTTCCAAATAACCATGGTTATCCAAGTAGCGCCGCATTGATTGAATAATTAAACTGCGGGTAATAAATGTATTTTTGCTTTCTGGGTTCATAATTAAGTCTAAATACCGCTGACGATAGCGCTGTTCAATATCTTTTAAGCCATGATATTTTTCTGGAAGCGGGCGCAGCGATTTCGTTAAAAATTCATAAGACGATACTTTAATCGAAAGCTCCCCTACTTTTGTTTTAAATACTGTTCCACGAACGCCGATAATATCGCCTAAATCGGAAATTTTAAAAAGTTCGTATTGGTCTTCGCCGACATCATCTTGGCGAACGTAAATTTGAATTTGCCCGGTCACATCTTGGATATGGGCAAACCCTGCTTTCCCTTTGCCGCGTTTTGTCATAATCCGTCCCGCGACAGCCACTTGTATTTGCTGCTCTTCTAGCTCTTCTTTCGATAAATCGCCATATAAATCAAACAACTCTTGCGCTTTATGTGTGCGTTCAAACCGTTTTCCGAACGGATCTACTCCCATTTCCTGCAGTTTTTTCAGTTTTTCTCTACGGACGAGTAATTGATCGTTTAATTCTTCGTGACTCATACATCATTCACTCCATTTAACAAGTTTTTTATGAAAAATACTGCCAGCGAAGGCTGGCAGTCGTCACTGCGATCATTTCATTCGTTTCTTATACAGCCTGTGCATCTGTTTCCGATCTGTTTTCCACTTCTTCGGCAAAATGAAGCAATAGCGTTGCAAGTTGTTCGCGGGTTTCGCATTCGTTAATCGCGTTGCGAATTTTTGCCGCTCCGCGCACTCCTTTTAAATACCATGCCGCATGTTTGCGCATTTCCTTGACGGCAATATGTTCCCCTTTTAACGCAATTAAACGGTCTAAATGCAAAAGGCATACGTCAATCTTTTCTCTTGCCGTTGGTTCTGGAATGAGTTCCCCTGTTTCTAGATAGCGAACCGTACGGTAGATGACCCATGGATTTCCAAGAGCCGCGCGTCCAATCATTACTCCGTCAACCCCTGTTTCCTCCAACATCCGCTTGGCATCTTGCGGGGTTTTTACGTCGCCGTTTCCGATCACAGGGATGTTGACAGCTTCTTTTACTTGTTTAATGATATTCCAGTCTGCTTTTCCTTCGTACATCTGCACTCTTGTTCGTCCATGGACTGCGACTGCTTTACCGCCGGCCCGTTCGACGGCTTGGGCATTCTCTACCGCATAAATATGATTTTCATCCCAACCGATCCGCATTTTTACGGTTACCGGTTTTTCGACTGCGTCTACAATGGCGGCAACCACATCATAAATTTTATTTGGATCTAAAAGCCATCTCGCTCCCGCATCACATTTTGTGACCTTCGGAACAGGGCATCCCATATTAATGTCAATGATATCAGCATTCGTGTTTTTGTCGACAAATTTGGCCGCTTTGACAAGCGTTTCTTTTTCCCCGCCAAAAATTTGCAGGCTTAACGGCTTTTCCCGCTCGTCAATATATAACATTCCTAACGTCTTTTCATTATTGTAGACAATTCCTTTATCGCTTACCATTTCCGCACAAACAAGCCCTGCCCCGAATTCTTTCACCGTAAGGCGGAATGCGGAATTGCACACCCCAGCCATTGGGGCAAGAACGACGCGGTTTTTAATTTCTACATCGCCGATTTTAAACATCTTTTTACCTCCTTTCCTATTCTTCCGACTCTAACTGCGGCGGAGCCAGCTCCTTTACAGATATATTTAACCGTTCGGCAATTTGTTGGATTAATTGCTCCGACGGAAAGCGGTTTCCTCGTTCCACTTCCCCCAGTATCGATACGGAAATCCCCAGTTCTTTTGCTAACCTTTCTTGTGTATATCCTTTTAGCTTTCGAAAAGCGCGAATACGTCTTCCCCATTTTTCTGCTTCCATACACGAACTCCTTCTTTGTCAGGTAGTCGATCTATGAGGTCTTTCAGGTATTGGGAAACATTTGGGATATGAATATCATGATTTACTTCTAATAATGGAATCATCACAAACGCCCGTTCCGTCATGCGCGGGTGTGGAATGATAAGCTGCTCTGTTTCAATATTTTCGTGATTATATAGTAAAATGTCAAGGTCTAACGTTCGTGGTCCCCAGCGTATTTCCCTCTTTCTTCCAAATTTTTGTTCGATCTTTTGCGTCACCTCAAGCAATGCAAAAGGAGAAAGGGCAGTAGTAATTTTGATAACCATATTTAAAAATTTATCTTGGTTGATGTAACCGACTGGCTCTGTCTCGTAAATAGACGAGGCAGCAATGACAGAAATTTGTTCATGATTGTCCAATGCTTTGACCGCTTCTCGCAAATAATATAGGCGATTCTCGATGTTAGACCCTAACGCAATATACGCATAATTTTCCATCTAACGACCCCTTACGATTTCTACCGCTACGGATTCATAATGGCCTGGAATAGGCGGATTTGGTTTGGTGACTTTCACAGTACAGCGAATAACCGTTGGGAAAGAAGACAAAATTTGTCCGGCGATCGTCTCTGCTACTGCTTCAATCAGTGCGAATTTCCTTTTCTCAACAATGTGGCGGCAAATATTGTACACTTCCGCGTAATTAATCGTATCTTCTAACCGATCGCTCTTTCCAGCCTTCTGTAAATTCGTTTCCAAGGTAACATCGACAAGAAAACGTTGCCCAAGCACATTTTCTTCTGGAAGAACACCGTGATACCCATAAAACTCCATACGCTGAAGATAAATTTTATCGATCGCCCTCCACTCCTTTTCCTAACATCGCATCCATCATCTTCGCCATTCGCGCAATCGGCAATACATCATGCACGCGCACGATATGTGCGCCCTTCACAATACCGAGGCATACCGTTGCCCCTGTTCCTTCGACCCGCTCATCAACTGGCAAATCCAACACATGTCCGATAAACCGCTTGCGGGACGTTCCAAGCAGCAGCGGATATCCGAGCTGGGTAAATTCGTCTAAACGGCGCATGATTTCTAGGTTATGCTCAAATGTTTTCGCAAATCCGATACCTGGATCTAAAATAATGTTTTCGTCCTTCACACCCGCATGTTTTACGATCGCAACGCTTTCCATTAAATCTGCGATCATATCGGAAATTAAGTCTTGATACTCTAAATGATGGCGGTTGTGCATTAAAATAATCGGAACATCATAGGCAGCGGCGACTTCCGCCATTTTTGCATCCGCTTTGGCTCCCCATACATCGTTAATGATGTGGGCCCCCGCTTCAATAGCCTGTTTGGCGACTTCCGCTTTATACGTATCAATGGAAATCGGAACCTTCACCTCTTTTGCGACGGCCTTTACGATTGGAATGACGCGGCGCAATTCTTCTTCTAACGATACTTTTTCCGCTCCCGGACGAGTCGACTCACCGCCGATATCAATGATATCGGCTCCGTCTGCCACCAGCCGTTTGGCGTGCTCGACAGCGCGGTCGACATCATAAAATCGTCCGCCGTCAGAAAAAGAATCAGGTGTGACGTTGACGATTCCCATGATCATCGTTTTTTTACGTAAATCTAACTCATAATCCCCGCAACGTAGTACAAGAGAAGCTGCATTTGCTATGCTCATTAGTCCCCAATCCTTTCTGCCAATTCATGTCTTGTCCATAAAAAGGGCGCAAAGCGTCTATAATGTTTCCGCAATAATGATGTAATGGTCCCATCGGCGCCTGGATAGGTGTGGTCCTCGATTTGATAAATCGGAACGATTTCCTGAACCGAATTCGTCACAAAGATTTCATCAGCTTGCTCTAGATGCGTTAGTGGATAAAACCCTTCCTCATAAACGATGTTTAGCGCCCTCAACATCGCAAGCACAAACTGTCTTGTGACACCATTTAAAATTCCTGTACGAATTGCTGGTGTATATACCGTTTTGTTTTTCACCCAAAAAATGTTTGAAACGATTCCCTCGGCGACATATCCATGTTCATTCAGAAAAATTCCTTCCGCATCCGTGCGGCTGCCAATTTCCCGTTTCCCTATAATATTGTTGAGATAATGATGCGATTTTAACCGTTCGGCTCCCTCCGGGGTATTTCGCTTCGCTTTTAAAATAATTCCTACTTTTCCTTTTGTAAAGGATGGCGCAGACAATGGTTTCATATACATAATAATCGTCGGCGCGCCGTAAGCAGCCGTTTGCAAGCCAATATCGCCAATGCCTGCAGAAACATTCAAACGAACATAGGCGTCTCTTAACCCGTTCACTTCTAATAATCGGTCAAGTATTTCTTTCACTTCATCGCGGGTAAAAACTTTGACAATATTCATCTCCCGTAAACTGCCGTTTAACCGCTCCAAATGGTCATCGAGCAAAAACGGATGACCATCATAGGTGCGAAACGTTTCAAATACGCCAAGCCCGTATAAAAAGCCGTGGTCAAAAGGAGAAATGCGCGCCTCATCTTTATGGACGATGTTTCCGTTGATATATACGTACATACCACTATCGAACCCTTTTATATATTTCTATAAAGTTTTTCAACAACTGCATTCCGTGACTGGTCATAATCGACTCCGGGTGAAACTGCACTCCTTCCACCGGCAGCGTCTTGTGACGAATCGCCATGATTTCGTTTTCCTCTGTCCAAGCGGAAATCTCGAAACAATCCGGCAACGTTTCTTTTTCAACGATAAGGGAATGGTAGCGAGTAGCGGTAAACGGACTAGGAATGCCGCTAAAAATCGTTTTTCCATCGTGAAATACTTGCGATGTCTTGCCGTGCATTAAACGGTCGGCGCGAACGATTTTTCCGCCAAATGCTTGCGCAATCGCTTGATGGCCAAGACAGACGCCAAAAATCGGAATTTTCCCAGCGAAATATGCAATCGCTTCGAGGCTGATGCCAGCTTCATTTGGCGTGCAAGGCCCAGGCGAAATCATGATAAAATCTGGATTTAGCCTCTCTATTTCTTTAATGGTCACTTCGTCATTTCGTTTCACGATCAACTCTTCGCCTAGCACACCTAAATATTGCACTAAGTTATATGTAAAGGAATCATAATTATCAATCATGATAATCATTTCTATCTCACCTCATGCTCTTATATAGTTTCTCTGCTTCGCTCAGCTCTTTCGCTTTCCAAAGGGCTGCCGCCTTTTTCAAACATTCTTCATATTCATGTTCCGGATGCGAGTCAATGACAATTCCAGCTCCTGCCTGCACATGGGCTATGCCATCTTTCGCGATCATCGTGCGAATCGCAATGTTGAATTCCATATCTCCATTAAATCCGATCCATCCGATCGAACCGGTATACAATCCCCGCCGTACCGGCTCGAGTTCTTCGATAATTTCCATCGTTCGCACTTTTGGTGCACCAGTAATGGTGCCGCCAGGAAACACGGCTTGGATCACATCAAATGCATCTTTGCCTTGTCGCAGTTTTCCAGATACATGTGAAACGATATGCATCACATGGGAGTATCGTTCAATCGTCATCCACTCATCCACTTTCACCGTGCCGTATTGACATACGCGTCCCAAATCATTGCGCTCTAAATCGACGAGCATGGCGTGTTCGGCGATTTCCTTTTCGTTGGCCAGCAACTTTTGCGCGATCCGCTCGTCTTCTTCTTTTGTTTTCCCGCGTGAACGCGTTCCGGCAATCGGTCTTGTGCTAATGTCATTTCCCCGTTTTTTGATGAGCAATTCAGGCGAACCGCTAACGATTTGAAACTCTGGAAAATGAATATACGCCATATACGGAGATGGATTGATGACGCGAAGCTGCTCGTAAATATGAAACGGATGTACCAACAGCGGCTCTGATTGGCGCACCGATAAATTGACTTGAAAGACGTCGCCTTGGGCGATATATTGATGCACCCGGCGAACGGCTTGCACAAACTCCTCTTTTGTCATCGAAACCGAAGGATCGGCTTTTTTAGCTTGAAATGACCAATGAACGTCTTCTTTCTTTTCCTGCAACCAACACCTTTCATAAAAGGAAAGGCGCCGCTCTGCTTCTAATTCTTCTCCATCTCTATAATGAATAACCATATGCAGCAGCTGATTTTGATGGTCATATACAAATACATCGTCAAAAATGAAAAAATACATATACGGAAGCTGCAAGTCGTCTCTGGCATAAGACGGGATTTTTTCAATATACCGCATACCATCATAGCTGATATAACCGATCAATCCACCCTGAAAAGGAATGTCGTCATCAGCGGCGGAAAGAGAGACACCGGCAAACCACTGCTTCAACAATAATAGCGGGTTGCCTTCATACCGTTTTTCTTCCCCATGATAAACAATATGGAGCTGATTTTCCGTCGCGCGAATGATGCCATTGGGGGCGAATCCGATGATGCTATACCGTCCGCCTTGGCCGCTTTCTAATAAAACGTGATATGGCTGTTCATGTGCAAGCATCTTATATTGCAAAAACCAGTCTCGGTATGCATAAGAAACCGTCCGCCTCTTCCTTTTTCGTTTTTGCTCCATAGCAACATCACTCCTTGCCTTCCACCGCTATATATTCCTATTGTACAACGAGTCGGCAAACATATCATTATAAAAAAAGTTCGACAGGGTTTCTTTCCCCTGCCGAAGACGATTTACTCTTCGAATTGGTAAAGCGGTGTGCTTAAATAGCGTTCGCCATTGCTTGGGATAATCGCCAATACTTTCTTTCCTTTTCCAAGTTGTTTCGCCACTTTCAACGCAGCATGAATGGCAGCGCCAGAAGAAATTCCGCCAAGAATTCCTTCTTCGCGGGCAGCGCGGCGAGCAGCGGCAAACGCTTCCTCCGTTGTCACCGTAATGACTCCATCGTAAATGTTTGTATCTAAAATGTCTGGCACAAATCCGGCGCCGATTCCTTGAATTTTGTGTGGGCCTGGTTTTCCGCCCGATAATACCGGTGAATCCGCAGGCTCTACGGCGTAAATTTTAATGTTTGGATATTTTTCACGAAGAACTTGTCCTGCTCCGGTAATCGTTCCGCCCGTACCAACGCCGGCAATGAATGCATCTAATTGGTCGCCCATTTGTTCAACAATTTCTTTCCCTGTCGTTAGACGGTGGATTTCTGGGTTAGCCTCGTTTTTAAACTGTTGCGGCATAAAATAGCCATGCTCTCTAACTAATTCTTCTGCCTTTTCAATGGCACCGCGCATTCCTTGGCTTCCCGGCGTTAGCACTAATTCGGCGCCATATGCGCGCAACAAATTACGACGTTCTAAACTCATCGTGTCTGGCATGACTAAAACCGCTTTATAGCCTTTAGCGGCAGCAACCATAGCCAAGCCAATTCCTGTATTTCCGCTTGTCGGCTCGACAATCGTGTCACCAGGTTTTAGTTTTCCTGCTTTTTCTGCCGCCTCGATCATCGCTAAAGCAATACGGTCTTTGACGCTGCTGCCAGGGTTCATAAACTCCAGTTTTAAATAAACATCGGCACTGTCTTCATCAACAATACGGTTTAATTTCACCGCAGGCGTGTCGCCAATAAGTTCTGTAATGGAGTTTACTGTTCTTGCCATCTTTCCACCCCTAATCCCGATTAATTTTATAGAATTTGTTTAAAATGTATCAGTTATCGATTGAATTGTCAATCATTTTAATTTTTGAATTTTTTATTCTCCCTTTGCTTCTGCAAGTTGTTTTAATTGTTCGAGCTCTTCTTTTGTGAAATGATATGTTTCATTACAAAAATGGCAAGATGCCTCCGCATACCCTTCTTTTTCCATAATGTCCTGAATTTCTTGTGGACCTAAACTAATAATCGCATCAGCAATTCGTTCCCGCGAGCAGCGACATACAAATGCAACAGGAAGTGTTTCAAGCACTTTGACATTTCCTTTTCCAAGCAGCTTTTCTAAAATTTCTTCCGGTGTTAGCCCGCTTTCAACCATTTTCGAAACTGGAGGAATTGTTTGTAAACGCTGTTCGATTTGTTCAATCGTCTTCTCTTCCGTTCCCGGCATCAGCTGGATAATAAAGCCTCCTGCCGCCAATATCGTGTTGTCTGGATTCACAAGTACACCGACCCCGACAGAAGACGGAACTTGTTCCGAAGAAGCAAAATAGTACGTAAAATCCTCACCGAGTTCCCCGGAAATAATCGGTACTTGTCCAGTAAAGAAATCACGCAAACCTAGGTCTTTCACGACCGTTAACATCCCATTTTTTCCTACGGCTCTCGCCACGTCTAATTTCCCATGTTCGTTTAACTCAAAGTGCACATGTGGATTGGTGACATACCCGCGTACCTCTCCTTTCGCATTGCTGTCGACAAGAATGGTGCCGATCGGACCGCCGCCATCAATTTTAATCGTTAATTTATCATCCCCTTTTAACATGGCTCCCATCATGACTCCCGCGGTAATAGCCCGGCCAAGCGCTGCGGAGGCAGTCGGCCACGTTTGGTGGCGGCGCTGTGCTTCACTAACCGTTTCGGTCGTGCGGGCCGCGTACGCTCTTACTTGCCCGTCATAAGCCAACGCTTTCACTAAGTAATCTCCCATACCAACTCAACCTTTCATTATTTTTTATCAACGTTTTTCTCATACAAAATTTTTAATCCTGTTAACGTCAAAAACGGATCCACAATATCAATGACATCCGATTCGCTGGCAATTAAGGACGCTAATCCTCCTGTCGCAATCACTTTTGGCGGAATAGGGCTTTTTGCCTTCATTCGCGACACAATGCCTTCTACTTGCCCTACATAGCCATACAAAATTCCCGCCTGCATCGCACTAACCGTATTTTTCCCAATAATATCGTCAGGGCGGGCGATTTCGATGCGCGGCAATTTCGCCGCCCGCGCAAACAGTGCCTCTGTCGAAATCATAATCCCTGGAGCAATCGCGCCCCCCATATATTGTTTATGTTCGTTAATATAACAATACGTCGTCGCCGTACCGAAATCGACAATAATGAGCGGGCTGCCGTACAAATGAATGCCGGCAACCGCATTGACAATCCGGTCGGCGCCTACTTCCCTTGGATTGTCGTATTTAATATTTAACCCTGTTTTAATCCCTGGCCCGACAATAATCGGCTTAATATGGAAGTATTTTAAACACATGCGCTCAAGCGCAAACATAATTGGCGGAACGACGGAAGAAATAATAATGCCATCAATATCGGAAAACTGAAGCCCGACGTGGTTCAATAGCGCCTTGATCGTCATGCCGTATTCATCTTCCGTTTTGCTGCGGCTTGTTTCAATGCGCCAATGATGTTTTAATTCATCCCCGTCATATACCCCTAACACAGTATTCGTATTGCCAACATCTAATACAAAAATCATTGCCTCATCCCCACTTTTCACAAATATTACTTCTTACATCATATCATACATTGCTTTTCCCGGATAAAAAAAGATGTCCCTGTAAAAGAGACACCTTTACTCCTCTTTCTTTTGAATATTAATTTTGATGTCGTTGTTGCCGCTTTGGTCTTCTTGATTGTTGCTGGCATCGCCTTTATCGCGGTTTGGCAATGTACCGTGCTCAAACAAATGTTTAATTTGTTCGGCATCCAACGTTTCTACTTCTAACAATGTTGTAGCGATTAAATCCAATTTATCGCGATATTGCGTTAAAATACTTTTTGCCTTTTCATAACATTCTTTCATAATGCGTTGAATTTCTAAATCAATTTCATAAGCAATTTTATCGCTATAATTCTGCTCATTATGCAAATCGCGGCCTAAAAATACTTGCCCGCTCGGCTGGCCAAACTGCATCGGACCGAGTTTTTCGCTCATTCCGAATTCCGTCACCATGCGGCGGGCAATATTGGTTGCACGCTGAAAATCGTTATGCGCGCCTGTGCTGACTTCATTAAACACGATTTCTTCTGCTACCCGTCCGCCTAACAAGCCAGTGATTTTATCCATTAGCTCTTGTTTTGTCATAAAATAGCGGTCTTCTTTTGGAAGCATCACCGCGTAACCGCCCGCCTGACCGCGGGGTACGATCGTTACTTTATGCACCATTTCCGCATCAGCCAGCACCATGCCAATGACGGTATGCCCTGCTTCGTGGAACGCGACAATGCGGCGCTCTTTTTCGGAAATGACGCGGCTTTTCTTTGCCGGTCCGGCAATGACGCGGTCCGTCGCTTCATCAATATCGCTCATATCAATTTTCTTTTTGTTCCGCCGTGCTGCCACCAGGGCCGCCTCGTTCAATAAGTTTTCCAAATCCGCGCCGGAAAAACCTGGCGTACGCATCGCAATCGTTTTTAGGTCGACTGATTCATCGAGCGGCTTATTGCGAGCATGTACACGCAATACCGCTTCACGGCCTTTGACGTCTGGACGGTCTACCGTAATTTGCCGGTCAAAGCGTCCAGGGCGCAACAATGCTGGGTCTAAAATGTCTGGACGGTTGGTTGCCGCGATAATGATAATTCCTTCATTGCCGCTGAAACCATCCATCTCAACAAGCAATTGGTTGAGCGTTTGTTCGCGCTCGTCGTGTCCACCGCCAAGTCCTGCACCGCGCTGACGACCGACCGCATCAATTTCATCAATGAAAATGATGCATGGGGCGTTTTTCTTCGCCGTTTCAAACAAATCGCGCACACGCGATGCACCGACACCAACGAACATTTCCACGAAATCCGAGCCGCTGATGGAGAAAAACGGCACGCCTGCTTCTCCGGCAACCGCTCGCGCAAGCAACGTTTTCCCCGTTCCCGGAGGACCTACGAGCAACACCCCTTTTGGAATACGGGCGCCAAGCTCGACGAACTTGCGTGGATCTTTTAAAAATTCAACAATTTCCACGAGCTCTTGTTTTTCTTCGTCCGCACCAGCGACATCACGGAAACGAACTTTCCTTTTATCGTCCGTATATAGCTTTGCCCGGCTTTTGCCGAAATTCATCACCCGGCTGCCGCCGCCTTGCGCTTGATTCAGCAAGAAGAAAAACAAGATAAAAATGATGACAAATGGGATGATCGAAGTGAAGAAGGTGACCCATCCACTCGTTTCATCCGCCGGCATGACTTCCACTCGCGTCCGCTTCGCCGCCGCATCAATACGGTTTAACACCGTATCGCTGTTCATGACATAAGTAGAAAAGTATTGATCTTCATTGTATGTCTTAAGCTGCCCCTTAATTTCGTATACGCCGCGCTCCGGTTTCATGGAAAATGATTTCACATCGCCATTTTCCAAATGGGTAATAAACGCATCGTATGTCATCGGTTCTGTCCGCTGGTTGCTTCCGTTAAAGAAGCTAACGACGCCGATGACAACGAGAAAGATCAATAAATAAAATATTGTATTTCGGAAAATCCGATTCATTTCTTGCCTCCTCCCATATCAAACACACTATACTCAATACTATCATAGAAATTTGCATAAATACAAACGATTCACTAGCAGCCGAAAAAGCAATTTTATTTATTATATACTTCCGGCTTTAACACCCCGATAAAAGGAAGATTGCGGTATTTTTCGCAATAATCTAAACCATAGCCGACAACAAATTCATCAGGAACAATAAACCCAGCATAATCCGCTTGAATGTCCGCTTTACGTCCCGAAGGTTTGTCTAGCAGCGTCACAATTTTAATCGAGTTTGCCTTGCGGTAACGGAACAGGTCGACTAAATAACTTAACGTCAAGCCGCTGTCAATAATATCCTCGATAATTAAAATGTCCCTTCCTTCCACCGATGTATTTAAATCTTTTAAAATTTTCACTTCACCGGACGATACAGTCGCATTCCCGTAACTAGACACATCCATAAAATCCATTTCTAAATATGTATCAATATGCTTTAGCAAATCGGCCATAAACGGCATCGCCCCTTTTAGTACGCCGACCGCTAACGGAAACCGGCCATCATACTCTTCCGTCAAAATCTTGCCCAATTCCTTTACTTTTTCTTGAATTTGCTCTTCGGTAATCAGTATTTTTTGAATATCGTCTTTCATCCCCATGTTTCTTTTCCTCCTAGCTGTTCATTGCTGTTTATAGTGTAATACAATATAGCGTGTTTTGGTAACATCGGTTGTTTCAAAAATCGATTTTTTTAGCTTTGGAATCCATATAATATTTCCTTGTCCATCTTCGACAATCGGCCAGTTCTCTCTTTCATGCAACGGAATTTTTGCTTCAATGAAAATTTCTTTTACCTTTTTTGTTCCTCTCATCCCCTTCAGCGTCATCCGGTCACCCGCGCGGCGCGTCCGTACCCGCAACGGGAGGCAAATTGCCTCTGGATCGATAATAAACATATCGTTTCCTTTCTGCTCTTTCGGATAGTGTTCCCAAAATTCGCTAACGATTACATGATGATTTGGGAGGGGCAATACAGCCGGAATATGTAATTCGAATAGATAGCCGGCATCTTTTTTTTCTTCCTGAAAGGTAAACAGGCAGCAATCATAAGAACGAATGACCTTTAAGCCATTTGGCAAGTTTAACCTCCCCGAAGGACGGCGGCGATGCAAAAGCGTCAATATATTATGGATATGTATCGAAGTAAGAGAGGAAGGGACGTCTTGATAAAGATCGCTAAGCAACAACTGAAGTCCTCTTCGTTGCAAAGGTTTAGCTAGCGCTAGAAACGGCTTAATTTTTAACATCACCGCATCGCGTTGTTTTTCCATTACTTTATTCAGCGCATCCCTCGCTAATTCCTCTAAAAATTCCTCATCTTCCATTACTGTTTCGCTATACAGTTGAAACCGTTCATGAAGGCGCGGATTTTCTTTTTTTAACAATGGAATAATGTGATGGCGAAATCGATTTCGCGTATAATCTTCTTTATCATTGCTAGCGTCATGGCGCGGCATAATTTGGTGCTGCCGGCAATACGCTTCAATATCCGTACGGCTTACCGCCAGAAACGGCCGGATAATGTATCCGCCATAAAATGGGCGCTTTGCAGGAATGCCGGCATAGCCTTTGCTCGTGCTGCCGCGCACAAGCCGCATTAAAATTGTTTCGACTTGGTCATCGCCATGATGGCCTAAAGCTAAATATTGCGCTTGATATTTTTTCATTACTTCCGCAAAAAATCGATAGCGGCATTGACGCGCCGCCTCCTGGGCGCCTAGTTTTGACCGACGCTGGAACGCCGGAACGTCGATTTGCTTCGCCTCACATATAATACCGTGCGCCTCACAAAAATGTTTCACAAAATGCATATCTTCTTCAGATTGTTTGCCGCGAAACATATGGTCTACATGGGCAGCGATTAATGTGATATTCCATTCCTTTTGCATCGACCAAAAAAAATGCAATAGCGCCAGCGAATCCGGACCGCCCGATACTCCGACAATCACTGTCGCATTCCGGGTAAGCAGGGCATGCTTTTCGATAAACTCGTGCACTTCCGCGATCATTTTGAAAAAACCTCTTTATCCAAAAATAGTTTTTCATTTTCATCGTACCATTAATGCAATATTTTCTCAAAAATCTCGCCCATTATTTTATCAAGAAATAGCCATGCTAGCGATAAAAAATTTTATTAAGGGAGCATTTGATGATACACATAGATGGCGTATACGCATAAAAGGACGGCAGCGATCAATACCGTTTCTAACACTCCTTTAGCTTTGCGGTGCTTTTTCTTTTTACCCCGGCGCGACATCGGCGTCATTTGCCGGGCCGGCCGCTGATGATAATGGGAACGGGAAGAACGGTGAAAAGCGGCTAAAATGTCCCGCCTCATCTCGGAGGCTCGCTTATATTTTCCATCGATCGCCTTCAACAATGCGTCCTCATATTTCCGCAACATTGTATCTGTCCGAATGATCGACAACAACTGGCTTCGTCCATCCCCTTTTCTCTCCAGTTTCATCGGATAGCAAGCGGTAATCATAATCATTGCTGCTGCAAATAAGTCATACGATGGCTCTGCCTTGCGTGAACCTAGTCCCCAGTAACCGCGATCATAAAGCTCCGTGAATTCCTTAATCGCCCTCCCTTGTAACGTCGTGCCCCCTACATCGAGAAGCCGAATCGTAGGAGGCGGACCGGCAACGAGCAAATTTTCCGGCTTTAAATCGCCAAATACCCATCCTTCTTGATGAAGCTGATCAAGGGCAGCTAAAAGTTGCAACAAAAGAATGATAACCCATACTTTCCCATGTTTGCGAATAAAAGCAGGAAAACTTTCTCCTTTAATATATTCCATCACATAAAATGGAACCGTTTGATGCAAAAAAGGATTCATCCAATCATCGACATCTAGTAAAGAAGGTCCAAGGGCAACTCCCTGGACCTTGGAAAACCGGCGCAATATATTGACTTCCGACGTGACCGACGCATGATCATCACTAAGCTTTACAGCAACAAGTCCTTTCTTGCTTTCCGCCAAATAAACAACTCCGTTTGCCCCACTGCCAAGCTGTTTCAGCAGCTTGTACGAATGGCGATGCCATTTTCCGGTAATGACCGTCCCTTGCGGAAGATTACATAGATGACTCCTCAAAGTATGACTCATCATCGCCAATCCAGCTCCTTAATGATCTTTTTTTGCCGAAATACGCTAATGCTTCCCGCAAGGCCGGCCCTGTTGGCGTCAATCCTCCCGATGTCAATTTTGGAAATACCGTCGACAGCTCTTCAATTCGTGGCGTCCAGTCGACAATTTTCTCCACATCCCCCCGTTTCCCTGGAAATACAAATACAGCAAAGCGATTATCTCCCATCCGCGCATTCAGACTAAGCGACAAATCGAGCAGCGCTTCTTTCACCGTTGGCAGTTTTGTTTTCATGCTTCCGCTTGTATCTATCAATATTAAAACTTCTAATTCCACCGTCTCGCCAAGTTCATCGACTACTTCCATCACTTGGCCGCGTTTTTCTGGTGGCAAATCCTCAAGCGAAACATCGGAACCTAATATTTGCTTCAATTCTTTATTCACGACGCCTTGAAGCGTTTGCGTCATCGCTTTTCGCGTTACCATTTGCACCGTCTGTGACAACTGTTTCGCATAAACGACTTGGCTAATCCCGCCGCCGGACAAAGCAATCCCTTCAATTTCGCGCAATCCGCTCTCATCAATCGTATCTTGATCGAGCACACCGATCACGTTCACGGTAATTCCCTGTTCTTTCGCCAATGCAGCCATCGCAATTGGATCTTCTCCATGATTGGAGCAACCGTCCGTAATCAACAAAATTTGCCTTAACGTCCCTTTACGCATTTTCTCTTCCCCTCCTCAGCTGATGTATTACAAGCATCGCCGGAGGATGGGGTTTTTATACTATTACTGCGCTTTTTTTGTATACATATAAGCCGGAATCGTCGCCCATTTTGGCGTGTTATGTTTAATTTTCGCGACGACTACCGTCATATCATCATCAATCCTTCCTGCTCGGCTGCGAATCACTTCTTCCATGATTAAGTCCGCCACTTCTTGAGGGTCGTTCGTTTTTAATTCTTTAATTTTCCGTTTCATCCATACGTCGTGATTTTCCACGTGCACCGGCCCTTCAAATACCCCGTCGCTCATCATAATCAATAAATCGCCGGCCTTTAATTGTTCACTGACAATTTCAAATTCTACTTCTTTAATAATGCCGATTGGCAAGTTGCATGCTTCAATTTTCATGACTTGATCGCCGCGTTTGACAAAACTCGGGGTGGAACCAATTTTTAAAAACTTCGTCACCGCGTTTTGCAAGTCGATAATCGCTAAGTCGAGCGTCGAATACATGTCTTCCGTCGTTCGCAAGGATAAGATGGAATTAATCGACTTAATGGCGATCGATTCATCAATTCCCGTTTGTAAAATTTTTTGTAAAAGGCGCAGCGTCTCGTTGCTTTCGTTATGCGCCCTCTCTCCATTTCCCATGCCGTCGCTGATGGCAATCGCATACTTTCCTGTGCCAAGCTCAATCATGGAATAGCTGTCGCCTGACACCAATCCGCCTCCTTTTGCCGCAAACGCCACCCCTGTTTCAACTACAAACGCTTTCGTCGAGCCAAAGGCTACCCGGCAGTAGCCGTTCGGATATGCAGCGCATTCTTCCCGTTTGACAACGATAGTTTCTCCTAAAATATCTGAGAGCATCGGCGCAATTAACTTTTCACATTCACCGCGGCCTTCGCAATACGGAATGCTCATTTCGATATCAATGTTTCCTTTTTCAAGGCTATAAATATCAACATGGCCGATTTCGATTCCGAATTCCTGTAAAGCGTGGAAAATTTGTTCTTCCTGCAAATAATGGTTTTCGCGTTCCTTCTGAATTTCCTTAGCAAAATCCTCCATCACTTGCGAAACCCCTAACAGCTGCTCAGCAACTAATTTTCTACTTTCGTTGATTTGCCTCCGCAGTTTGCGATTCGCCTGATACACCATTACGTCTTTTTCGATAAGATCCACTACCTTGCCGGCTTTGACGCAGTGACGGTCCCATTCCCGCAATAGTTTATGATTTTGTGGCAGCGTTTTCGCATCCGCTTCTAGCATAATTTGTTTCATATACTCATATGTTGTATCAAAGTTGTACGACCAGCACTGCTCTTTCTTAAAACAAGTTTGGCACGTTTTTTCGGTAATATCGCTTAAAAAGTAGTCAATCTCCCGTTCGCTATAATCGTCAGAAGCAGACAAACCTCCTGTGGAAAAGCTGTTGGCCAGCGCTTGAAATACATTTGAAAATTGGGAAACTCGCTGTGCCGTCACATCACGGATTTTTCGGACATATTGCTGCTGTTCATTCGTATATTCCGCTGTGCCGGGAATATGTTTTGCGATTTTTTCCGTTATGGAGCGGGATGTCAAAGCAAAGAGAATCACGGCAAAACATGATTCCATAATCGTCGGCACAAGCTCTGCTTTGCCGTTCCCGTACAGCCCAATTAACAATGTAGCAATCAACAATCCGAAAGACACGCCAGCTTTCTTTCCTTCTTTTAGCAATCCTCCTAAAAGTCCGGCAAATGCCAGCAAACTCATTTCATATAAATTACCGACATTCGCTAAACTTAAAATCAACCCCGTCACCACTCCCACAGTAGAACCGATCGTCGCTCCCGCCACAAACGAAAATAGCAGCACAAGATAGCGCGACATCACATGTTCAAGCGAGAGTCCGTAAACCGTCCAGCCGATCATTCCCGTTAGCATGGATGCCAGTAAAATGATTAACGAAATAATTTCTTCCGCCCTTAATGCATGTTTATACTTACGCACCGTTAGCAGCGGAATACTTTGGATAAAAATAAGCGTTAACACCAATCCTAAACCAGCTTCTACCAATGCCATGACGGCTTCATATAACGTTTTGTTTCCTAACCAATAATATGAAATCGCTAATTTTGTAGAAAAGGATAGACAAAAAACAACAAAAGGCACCAATTTTAACGACTCACTAAAAAATTTTCGAATCCACGCCTGGACAATGAGGAAGCCGAACACTCCGACAAATACAAACAACATTGTATCAAACGATAAAGTAAGAGAACCTGCCAACAATGCAATAAACGCTAACGCAGCCTTATCGCGGCGCAACATATAAACAGCAGCGAAAAACGGTAAGGCAAACGGAGTCAACTTTGACAGAATAAGAGCCCGTCCAAGTAAAAAGCCGATAATAATAAGAAGAAAACCCTTATGAATAAATAAGTGTCCTAGCCGCAATTTCACATGGCGCACCCAGCGCGATAACACTGCCTGTGTTTCATTAATAGGCACTTCCGAAATTCGATTCATCAACCTTCTTTCCACTCTTTCTACTCTTTCCATTCCGATCCTCTCCTTTGCTTTTCTCTTAACCCTATTATATATTTTGAATTATCAAAAATTTGTCAAAAAAAGAGAGGCAAAGAAAAAAAACGTTCGACGCATTTCTTGCTAACACGTCATAAATTCACAAATTGGTGCTAAAAAACAAAAAACGAGGATGCCTCTCGGTCGAGAAACATCCTCGTTTTCATAGTGACCCGTACGGGATTCGAACCCGTGTTACCGCCGTGAAAGGGCGGTGTCTTAACCACTTGACCAACGGGCCTTATTCTGGTAGCGGCGGAGGGAATCGAACCCCCGACCTCACGGGTATGAACCGTACGCTCTAGCCAGCTGAGCTACGCCGCCATGCAACAACATCTTATATAATAATGGATCAAATAGATTATTGTCAATAGGTTCTTGATCTAAATCACATTGGTGAAATCTTCCGTCAGTGCAGCAAAAATAGAGAAGACAATACAATATTTTTCGTTTTGTATCCAAGGATCTGATGAAATTCTTATCCATCGAAAGTCGAAGCCTCAAGAAATATAGTACTATCATACGCCCAGGCAGATGAATATGGCGCTCCCTAGACCAAAACAAGAAAAGCACCCACCAAAAATGGATGCTTTTTATCCGTTATTCCGCAATCTTACCCTTTCATACATTCAGCAGCAAGTTACCCACGTCTCGCTCCACGACCTCCCCGCTTCGACTCCATATGACGTCTCAGCGACGCCAAACGGTCTTCGCTTTCTTTCAGGAAACGGTTGATTTTTTGTTCGAAGCTTTCTGCCGCGGCTCGGTCGTTCATTTTATGGCGTGGACGCTGTGAAGGCGGCGTATCTTTTGCTTTTTTAATGGATAAACCGATTTTCCCATCTTTCTCTACATTGATGACTTTGACATAAACGATATCTCCAACCTTCAGATGATCGTTAATGTCTTTTACGTAATTATCCGCTACTTCACTAATATGAACCAGTCCAGTGACACCTTCTGGCAGCTCCACAAACGCCCCGAACTTCGTAATTCCTGTTACTTTGCCCTGTAACTTGCTGCCTACTTCAATTGACATAAAAAAAGTGCTCCTCCTTAAAAAACTTTAAAAATGATTTTCTTTCATTATAACGAATTAAAAAAACGAGTGTCAATAAGGCAGGCGCCCGTATTTCACCAGGGGACACAAAGTAAAAAATTACTTTTCTGGAACGACGAAAATAATCTCTCCATCTTTGGACAAATAATATTTTTTTCGCGCCAACTCCGCGATATATTCATCGTCGTGCAGCTTTTTAATTTCCTCTTTCAGCTGCTTCTCCTGGTTTTTTAGCTTGTCTAATTTTTGTTCAAGCTGCTTTTTGCTGGCTAGTTTTGCTTCAATATCCTTTGCTTGAGAATGCATCGTATAAACAAATACCAAAGAAAACAGCGCTAGAACAATCCCAAAAAAAGTAAAGCGGACGACGGCAATCCGCCGCCTTCTTGACGCCTTCTTCTTTTTCTCCTCCTGTTCTGATATGTATGAAGATTGCAATTTTGTTACATTGGTTTTGTGCGGTACACTCATTATTTTTGCACCTCTGCTTTTACTTTTTCCATTTTGATATCCACGTTCCAATCCTATTTTTCATATTCTTCACCTGGTGAATAATTCCTGTTAAATAGCGAAAAATTTTTGCGAGCGCCCTTTGCCAAGGTTGCGGCATTATCTTCCAAATAATTGAACCGATCCAGCGAAATGGAGCAAACGACAGCCTTGCACATTGATACAAGATACGAAGAAAAGCAAGAAGCAATTTCCACATCAACAACATGAGAGCCAATAACATTTGAAAGAGGAACTGAATTGGACGAATGATGAGATAACGGCACAGCTGGACGAAAAATTGGTACAGTCTCGTCGCAAACCAAATCAGCCATTCCAACACTTTTAGATAGATCGTGCGAAACAAACTTTGATAAGCGGCATAACCGCATAAAATCGCCAAGAAAATATAAAAGCGCAGCTCGCCTTCATTGACGAACAATAACACATAGAAGATGATTAAACTTTGAACGATCCAAAATAAAATGTCATTGATAAACACAATCCAATGGGCACGATCTTGTCGCTGCAAAAAACGGTTATACGTATCCAATGCGATGCCAAGCCAGCCTCCCATTCCGATCATCGCCAGCATGGTCGCCAACTGTGTCGTTAAGCTCATTTGAACAACTTGCTAAAGAATCCTTTAGCCTTCTCCTGATGGTCGTCTAAATAAACGAGATCAAAGATTCTTCCTTTGATCGAAACGATTCCTTTATCGACATCTAAATTTTTCATTTGTAAATTTTGTCCGCGGATCGATAAAAATCCCATCACCGTTTCGAGCAAAAACTCCTCACTATCAAAGCTTTCGACCTGCTTGACCCCGGTAATATCAAGGAGACGTCTTCCCCGCATAATCACATCGTGTTCTTGGATAGGACCTTTATTTGCATTTCCGCCAAAATCATAATGTTGGCTCATTTTCATCCCCCGCATTCCTACTTAAAATCAAGTCAAAGACAGAAACATTTCTTTCCTAACCTAACGTTGGTACCATATGTATGAATGCGGGAGCCGTTTTAGAACAAGCCTATATGCATAAATTAGATTTCTTCATCATCCTCTATTTCCGGAGCGATTCGTTCTTCGCGGATCACTTCATATAAATTGGCCGCCTCATCTTTTTTCGTCGTTTCTTTTAAATCAATCACCCTTACTGTCAGCCGTTTTTGCCCAAATTGAATCGTTAATTCATCCCCTATTTTTACCGTCGAACTCGCCTTCGCCACGGCGCCGTTAATCGTAATCCGCCCTTGATCGGCTACTTCTTTTGCAAGTGTGCGGCGCTTGATCAAACGGGAAACTTTTAAAAATTTATCTAAACGCATGCTCTATCTCTCCCTTTTACAATCCTTTTTCTTTTGCTTCTTCCCAAAAACGGTCCAATTCGGCAAGGGAAAATGATGTGATCGCCCTGCCGCTTTTTCTCACCTGCTCCTCTATATAAGAAAACCGCCGATAGAACTTTTGGTTGACCATCTGCAGCGCTTCCTCTGGATTAATGTCGTAGTAGCGGGCGACATTAACGAGCGCAAATAAAATATCGCCAAATTCGCCGATGAGCTGGGAACGATCATGCGGTTTTGCTGCCTCTTGCTGAAACTCAGCGATTTCTTCGGCAACTTTCTCCCACATCGGCTCGACATCGTCCCAATCAAACCCTACTTTTGCCGCTTTTTTCTGCAGTTCATACGCTTTCAACGTACTCGGCAGGCTTTTCGGCACATCTGCAAGCAACGAAACGGGCTCCTCTTTCGTTTCTTTTTCCTTTTCTTTAATTCGCTGCCAATTTTCTACGACCTGTTCGGCATTGTCCACTGTAACGTCGCCAAATACGTGCGGATGGCGGCGAATCATCTTTTCTGTAATTCCGCGGATGACATCATCAATGGAAAACATCCCTTCATCTTCGCCGATTTGCGCATGAAGCATCACCTGCAGCAGCACATCGCCGAGCTCTTCGATCATATGATCATCGTCATGATCGTCGATCGCCTCAAACAGTTCATATGTTTCTTCGAGCAAATATCGTTTTAGCGAGGCATGGGTTTGTTTGCGGTCCCACGGGCAACCGTTCGGGCCTCTTAATGTGGCGATAACGCGCCGCAATGTTTCAAAACGGTGATAAAGCAGTTTCTCGTCACGGACAGGAGGAACATATACACTCGTTAAATTGTTCAATGTCGCCACACGGTCTAGCTCATATAGCGGAACTTTCGTTACCTTCTCCTCTTTGCTTCCCGCTGCCGTGACGATATAGACAGGATAATCGTCGGGAAGCTGTTCCATTAACGTCAATTTCACATCCGATGCGATAAACGAATCATATACTTGGCAAAAAATCGTATGCTTTGTTAATGACCATTCATCCCCTTGAAACGAGGTAGCATCCATCAGCTGAAACCCTTCAATCGGATCGATTTTTAACGCGGTAAACAGCGCATCGAGAAAGCTTTGCCCGCCCTCAATGACAACGCGACATTCATTGCGGCGCTCAGCTTCTAATAAAAGCTGTACCGTTTTTTCTGCCACCAGCGGATGGCCGGGAACGGCATAAAAAATGTCGCTTTTTTTCGCTTGTTCTAATAAAATTGCCGTAATTTCCTGATATACCTCTGCAAATTGTTCATGTTTTTCGTAAATAAAATCAAAAGAGGTAAACGAGATTCCCTCTTCCTGCAATTCCTTGGCAACAGGATGTTCCTTTGTCCGCACAAAAAGCGGAGAAGCAGTTTTTAATTTGCGATATACCCCTAACGGCAATTGCTCGATATCCCCGGCGCCTAAGCCAAAAATATAGATCGTATTCATCTCTCATCACCTATTCCTAATAGTACACGCAGTTTGTTTCCCAACGGAAGAAGAGATAATTCTTGTTCAGAAAATACACGCCCTTTCATCACGATGGCAAGATAGATCACAGCCCCAAGCAAAACGCCGCCTAGCGCTTCGCCGGCTGCGAACAGACGGCTGCCATCCCATGTTCCGGCAAGCGATGTATACAGCCGCAATACAACCGCCATCGCTACGGCTGCTTTCACAACGGAATATATATACGTTTTTTTTGGCACGTAAAAAGGAAGTTTTTGACGCAATACGACGTACAAAAAGCAAGCCATCGCCGCATAGGACACCGTTGTCGCCATGGCGGCGCCAACCGTCCCAAGCGTAGGAACAAACAGATAATTCAAAACGCTTTTCATTGCCACCGCTACGAATACACCCGCTACGGCAATCCATTCATATCCCATTCCTTGCAATAGCGCCGAAAGCGTAAGCGCTAATGTCGTAAAGAAAACAGAAGTCATTAAAATCGCGAGAGAAAGCGAACCGAGATCGTTTTCAAACAGCATGATATTAATTGGGCGAATAAGACAAATTAATCCTAAAGAGGCGCCTAATCCGATTACCAATGCGACGCGCAGCGATAAATCGGCTTTTTCGTAAAGAAATTGTTCGCTGCGATGTTTTTTCGCACCGGAAATAAGCGGAACAAGCGCTAGCGAAAAAGAAGTCGCCACTACCGTGCCAAGCTGAATAAGAGGCTGGCCGCGGTCGTATATTCCTTTTAACAGTTTGGCTTGTTCAATGCTTTCTCCGCCCCGTTCGCTAAGCAACGATAATAATAAAAACGAGTCGACCAATGGAATAAGCGTTAACACCATATTGGTAACGCAAATAATAACTCCTTTGACAAATAAATACGATACAATGCGCCTTGCTTCCGCACTCTTTATTTTTACTCTTCCTCTATTTTCCCTTCTTATCCAAAACGCTGTCAATAAAAGAAGCGCAGTCACCATTCCTGCCAATGTGCCGGCCATCGCCGCCGTTCCACACGTATAGACATCATATCCGCTTTTTATAAACGAATACGACAAAAAAAGGATGGCAGACACACGGACAAGCTGCTCTCCGACTTGGGAAACCGCAGTCGGCACCATATGGTTATGCCCTTGAAAATAGCCGCGCAGCAATGCGACAAATGGAAATAGCAAGAACGAGACAGAAAGAAGGCGAATGGACGGGGCGAGTTGGCCGTCGCCCATCCATATCGCAAGCTGTTCTGCCCCTATATAAAGGCCGGCAAAAATAAGCAGGCCGAGCATGCATAAAAACAAAAACGAAACTCGCAAAACGGATGCAATTCCTTTTTGGTCGCACTCCGCTATCCGCTCTGCGATCAGCTTAGAAATGACAACCGGATAGCCATACAATGAAAGCGACATGACAATACCGTAAATCGGATACACTTGCTGGTAAATATAAAAACCGACGTCTCCGACAATATTTTGATACGGGACGCGATAAACAGCGCTTAATAGTTTTGTGATAAAAGCGGCGATCGTTAAAACGACCGTCCCTCTCCATATGCTCCTTTCTTGCGGTTTCATCGCGTTTCTCCTTCCGCACATATAACTTCATAAATCCAATAACGATTGCTATTATAGCGCAAAAGAAAAAGGTAGCATAGAACGCTACCTTTTTCTTGTCGATCATTTTTACTGTTCCATTTGCCGCGCCAAAAAACTCGCGGCTGTTTCTACTGCTTTATGCTCCACTTCGCCAAGCTCTTTTTCTTTAGATAAAATGATGACAGCTCCAATCGGATCACCGTTGGCTACAATCGGGCCAATCGTATACGAATTTAACGTCTCCGAAACTCCGTCAACGAGCTCGACTTCTCCCTCTTCCGTATGAAGTACGGAATTGCGCTCTTCCATCACCTTTTCCACTAATGGACTTACACTTTTGTTTAAATATTCCTTTTTCGACACACCTGCAACAGCGATGAAAACATCGCGGTCACAAATCAATACCGGCTGTCCTAAACTGTCAAATAGCGCTTCAGCATATTCTTTCGCAAAATCGCCTAATTCGCTAATTGGTGAGTATTTTTTTAAAATGACTTCACCATCACGGTCAACAAATATTTCGAGCGGATCTCCTTCACGAATGCGCAATGTTCTTCGAATTTCTTTCGGTATGACAACCCTTCCTAAATCATCGATTCGACGAACAATACCCGTTGCTTTCATCTTACAGATACCTCACTTTCACCTAGGATTTGAAGAATACTCCGATGAATCCTTGTTATGGAGAATTCACCATTGCTGTGATTAGTATCCTTCACAATCCAAGTTATATACGCGATGAAAGTGATTTTTTCAATTTTAGATAAATTTACCCATCCTTCATTATCACCGAGCTTTTGTAAACATAAACATTTCATTTAGGCAATAATCGATTTTTCATCTTTAACACAGGAAAGTTCCTTTAACGTTTCGTATAAAATCATCAGCCACTCTTGCGGTTTGAAATCTTTAATATATAACACGATTTTTAATTTAGCCCCTTCCATTCCAAAACCAAACAAGCGTCCGTATTGTCCGCCGATTTTGGATAGACGCTGGATTTCGACATGTTTTGATGCGTGTTCAGCAAATAAAATTTCCACTTGCTGCTTTTGCTGCTTAATGGATTCGACGCCGATTTGTTTAGCAAACACTTTCACTTCCGCTACTTGGAACAAGTAAGCGACTTCATCTGGGTAATCGCCGAAGCGGTCCACCATTTCCTCACGCAGTGCTTCCACGTCTTCCATCGTTTCCACTGCTTTAAACCGCTTGTACATATCGATTTTTTGCAGCCCATCGGAAATATACGTATCTGGAATGTACGCGTCGATTTCCAAATCGATCGTCACTTCCCGTTTTTCTTCTTCCTGTTTGATTCCTTTTCGTTTTTCGATGGCTTCTTTGAGCATTTGCGAATATAAATCAAATCCGACGGAATCGATAAAGCCGTGTTGTTCCGCCCCCAATATGTTGCCAGCACCGCGGATCGATAAGTCGCGCATCGCAATTTTGAATCCTGAGCCAAGTTCGGTAAATTCTTTAATCGCCTGAAGCCGTTTCTCTGCCGTTTCATTGAGTACTTTATCTTTTCGGTATGTGAAATATGCGTATGCAACGCGATTGGAGCGTCCGACGCGCCCGCGCAGCTGATACAATTGCGACAGCCCCATGCGATCAGCGTCATAGACAATCAACGTATTGACGTTTGGAATGTCCACACCTGTTTCAATAATCGTCGTCGTCACTAGCACATCGTACTGCCCTTCTAAAAACGCCAACATCGTGGACTCCAACTCGTTTTCTGACATGCGCCCGTGCGCATAAGTAACACGCGCTTCTGGTACGAGCTGTGAAATTTCTTCCGCTTTCCTCTCAATATCTTCAATACGATTGTACAAGAAAAATACTTGTCCGTCTCTAGCCAGCTCCCGTTCAATCGCTTCCTTTACGAGTTCAGGGGTATATTCCATCACATACGTTTGCACCGGAAAGCGATTTTCCGGCGGCGTTTCGATAATGGATAGGTCGCGCACACCGATCATTGACATATGCAACGTTCTTGGGATCGGTGTTGCCGTTAATGTCAGCACATCAATATTTGCCTTTAGTTGCTTGATTTTTTCTTTATGGGTAACGCCAAATCGCTGCTCTTCGTCAATGATGAGAAGCCCTAAATCTTTAAACTGGACATCTTTCGATAATAGGCGGTGTGTGCCAATGACCATATCAATCGTTCCGTCTTTTAGCCCTTTGATCGTTTCCGCCTGCTGTTTTCTAGTGCGAAAGCGGTTTAACAGCCCAACGTTAATTGGGAACCCTTGAAATCGCTCGCGCACCGTTTCGTAATGCTGCTGTGCTAAAATCGTCGTCGGTACGAGAAACGCGACTTGTTTGCCGTCCATAATCGCTTTAAACGCGGCTCGCAGCGCTACTTCCGTCTTTCCGTAGCCAACGTCGCCACAAAGAAGGCGATCCATCGGCTTGTCGCTCTCCATATCGCGCTTAATTTCCTCAATCGAGCGCAGCTGATCTTCTGTCTCCTGATATGGAAATGCCGCTTCAAATTCCCGCTGCATTTCTGTATCCGGGGAAAACGCGTATCCTTTGCTTGCTTCTCGTTCAGCGTACAGCTTAATTAAATCTTCAGCAATATCTTGGACGGACGATTCAACTTTCTTTTTGACTTTTTTCCATTCGGATCCGCCTAATTTGTAAATTTTCGGCTCTTTTCCTTCTGAACCAACGTATTTTTGCACTTGATCAATTTGATCGACCGGCACATATAACGTATCGCTGCCCTGATATTGAATATGGATATAATCTTTATGCACACCGTTAATCTCTAATGTTTCGATTCCTAAATATTTACCGATACCGTGGTTGACATGGACCACATAATCGCCAACTTGCAGTTCCGAATAACTTTTAATTCGCTCCGCATTCGATAATTTTTGGCGGCGAATCGGTCTTTTTG
Organism: Parageobacillus genomosp. 1; assembly: GCF_000632515.1. Classification (GTDB taxonomy): domain Bacteria; phylum Bacillota; class Bacilli; order Bacillales; family Anoxybacillaceae; genus Saccharococcus. The sequence continues at coordinate 3,594,351 of NZ_CM002692.1, read as the reverse complement.
CCCGTTTTTTAAACAACTCTTCTTCCGTAATCACCGCAAGCTTTTGCATCGGCAGCTCAAACCCCGTATTTAAGTCGCCTTCGAGCATCTGATATTTGCCGTGCATCAGCATCGCGTCCCTGCTTAACGGTGCAACATCGATTTCATAGTCTTCCAACACGGATTGCAGCTTTTTCATCCGCTCTGCGTTCGGCGCCAAAAAAACTACCGCATAGTTGGCTTTTTTCCATCTTTCTAGCTCGGATTTCAGCAACGACATTTGCCCGTGGAAATTCTGCATTTGTTTGCAGGAAATATTGACAATGTTTTCTGGGTGGGTATGTGGGACATGCCGCAAAAATAAGGACAAATAAATCCGCTGTTTGCGATGCTTTTGCAATAATTCAGACAATGAGTGGGAAATTGGTACATCATGAATGATTTTTCCGTTGCTAAGCAAGCTGGTGTACCATTCTGCCTCTTCTTTATCTAAACTTTCAGCCGCCTCTTGTAATCTGCTCATTTCATCCATTAGCAATATGCCATTTCCCGGCAGGTAGTCTAGCAAACTAGCAGGTTCTTCATAAAAGAGCGCCATATATTTATATTGTTGTTCAATTTCCTGTCCTTGTTTTAATTGCTCAAGTTCTGACGATACATGTTCTAGTAATAATTGTTTTGCTTTCTCGTCTTTTAATTTGCTGAGGCTTTCTGTTAATCCCGCCTCAATTCGTTCGATTCCCCGCTCTAGCATCTCTCCGTAAACTATCATTTCATCGGCAGGTCCGATGGTTATTTGTTGCACTTCATCACGCGAGCGCTGATCATCAGCGGTGAACGTACGAATCGATTCAATTTCCGTATCAAATAGTTCAATACGGTACGGAAACTCCGCAGTTAACGGATAAATATCAATAATGCCGCCGCGAATGCTAAATTCCCCAGGGGTCGATACCGTCGCTACACGTTTATATCCCATTTGCACGAACTGTTGCTTATAATGGTCAATATCGATATCTTGACCAACCGCAAACGTGAATATATGATCCTTCCATAACGATACAGGAGGAAGCAAACGCCGCAATCCAGCAACTGGACAAATAACAATGCCTTGCTGCTGTTTCGTCCAATAATTCATCACTTCTAAACGCTGCGCCTTTAATTCCGGACTAGCGATCGCCATTTCGGCGGCAATAACCTCATTGACTGGATACAAAAACACCTCTTCAGTTCCGAGTAATTGAACAAGGTCGTCATACATTTTTTGCGCGTGAAACAAATTATGGGTAACGACCAAAATCGGTCTATTCATTTCCTTGTATAATGTCGAAACAAAAACAGACCGGGCCGAACCGGATAACCCGGCAACGAGCTGTTCTTTCAATCCTGCTTTCACGCCTTCGATAATGGAACGAACATCTTGATTTTCAACTAAATAGCGATGCAACGAAAGCACCCCTATTCTCCCTCCTCTCAACATCATTGTATTTCTCTATTGCTATATTTGTATACAAACCAGCTGCTATTTTCCATATAAAAACATATATGGATATATTTATAAGTAAAAACACAAAAATGCTTTGGTTGCCCAAAGCCCCGTTAATGGATAAACTTCTCATACTGATGTAACTCTGGATTTCTTGTCAACGCCTCTTGGCAATCTTCGCAAATGGTTTTTACATGAATATCACCATTCGGCTGATACGAAATCATCTCCAAGCGTTCTTCCTCTGTCAAGTGATGAAATCCTAATTGTTCACTATATATGGAAACTTGATCAATCGTCCCTACTTTTGCTCCGCAATGCCGACAATAATAATGTAATGCCATTGCAACAAACCTCCTAAAGGGCGTATTCCATACTTTCATTTTGCACCAATTAGGAGGAAAATATTCATTCGTTAAATTCATTCATCACTTGCAAAAATGGCGCAGTAACAGCCTTTTCACACGCATCAGCCGAACGTAAAATCGCTCCCATTACCGTGTCACTTTCTTCTTTGGCAAAGCGGCCTAACACATAATCAGTTACCTTTTGCCCATTTGCCGGGCGCCCGATACCGATCCGAATCCGTTTAAATTCTTGCGTTCCTAAATGATGAATCAGGGACTTAATGCCATTATGTCCGCCGGCGCTTCCTTTCATGCGCAAGCGAATTTTTCCGACAGGAAGGTCAAGGTCATCATATATAACAATTAAATCATTGATATCAATACGATAATAATCCATTAACGGTCGAACACATTCCCCTGATAAATTCATATATGTCAGCGGCTTACATAATGCCACTTTTTCTCCGGAAATGATGGTTGAGGCGATCATTCCGCGAAATTTTGTTGCTTGAAAGGAAATATTCCAGCGCTTGGCAAGCTCATCGATTACCATAAATCCAACGTTATGCCTCGTTTGCTCATATTCTTTTCCTGGATTCCCAAGGCCGACAAATAATTTCAATACTCGGTCTCCTCTCTTTGCGATGATACTACAAAAGACGTAACCGAAAACGGCTACGTCCGAATTTATGCTTCTGGAGTCGTTTCTCTTCCTTCTTCTGCGTCAGGACGACCAGGTTCTTGCTGTTCGCCGCTATGAATTTCCTCTTCTTGTTGTGGCGGCAAGATCGTCGCAATCACTTCAGAAGGCTCATGGTTAATTTCATATTTTCCGTCCGTTTTTACATCTCCCACCGTAACTGTATCGCCTACTTGAAGGTGCGAGATGTCAATATCAATCGACTGTGGAATATTCGCCGGCAATACGCGAATCGATAATTGATGCAGATTTTGCTGCAATACGCCGCCGTCTTTTACTCCGGCAGCTTCGCCAATTAAGCGCACATCGACATCAATATCTACTTCTGTCGACATATCCACTGCTTGAAAATCGACGTGAAGAATATCGCCGCGCAGCGGATCTCTTTGGACCTCGCGCAGCAGGGCAGAATAATCTTTTCCGCCTATTTTCAGCGTCATTAAGCTATGGCGCCCACCTTCACGGATCGTTTTTTCCAGTTCTGCGCCACTGACAAAAATCATTTTATTGTCCACATTTTTCCCATACAATATTCCAGGAATGTTTCCTTGCAAACGAATGCCTCGAAGTGTGGAATGTTTTCTGTCCATGCGTTCTTTTGCTTCTAGTATTATAGCCATGTTTCCTCACCTTCCTGAATTAGAATTTGAATCTATTGATACTTTATCCTAAAACAAGAAGGTCTAAACATGTTTTTCCATTAATCGAACAATACACTGACAGACTTCATTTCATACACGCGGGTAATGGCCTCCGCAATCAGCGGTGCAACTGACAGCTCTACAATTTTATCAATTTTCTTTTCTTCTGGCAACGCAATTGAATTGGTAACAACCAGTTCTTTAATTTTTGAATTTTGAATGCGTTCAATTGCCGGACCGGACAGAACCGGATGCGTACAGCATGCGTACACTTCTTTCGCTCCGTTTTCGATCAGTGCGTTGGCAGCTAATGTAATCGTTCCGGCCGTATCAATGATATCATCAATTAAAATAGCAGTTTTCCCTTCAACTTGTCCAACGATATTCATGACTTCCGCCACATTTGGCTTTGGCCGGCGCTTATCAATGATGGCAATCGGCGCTTTTAAACGATCGGCAAGTTTTCTTGTCCGCGTCACGCCACCATGGTCTGGAGAAACAACGACGATATCATCAAGATTTTTGCTTTTAAAATAGTCAGCTAAAATCGGAACTCCCATCAAGTGGTCGATTGGAATATCAAAAAATCCTTGAATTTGCGGCGCGTGCAAATCAAGCGTAATGACGCGCGAAGCTCCTGCCGTTTCCAAAAGATTGGCCACTAGCTTCGCCGTGATCGGCTCGCGGGAGCGCGCTTTCCGGTCTTGACGGGCATAGCCGTAATACGGCATAACAATATTAATCGTTCGTGCCGAGGCGCGTTTTAACGCATCGATCATAATTAATAATTCCATTAGATGCTCATTGACCGGGACACTTGTCGATTGAAGAACGAAAACGTCATCGCCGCGGATGCTTTCCTCAATGTTAATTTGAATTTCCCCATCGCTAAAACGGGAGACAGAGCATTTGCCTAATTGAATTCCCATAATTTCCGCAATTTCTTCCGCTAACTTCATGTTTGAATTTAACGCAAATAATTTTAGATGATGATGACACTCAGACATGATAGACCTCCACTAAGAATTTTTCTTGATCGACAGACGGTCGACATAGTTTTCTTTATTCACTTGCCGCGAGCGGGCAATTGATAATGCGTTTCCAGGAACGTCCTCGGTAATGGTGGAGCCGGCGGCAACATAAGCACCTTTTCCAATCGTCACAGGAGCAATTAAATTGACATTACAGCCAATAAACGCTCCATCTTCAATTTTTGTCATATGTTTATTTTTTCCATCATAGTTTACGGTAATGGATCCGCAGCCAAGATTAACGTTGGCGCCGACTTCCGCATCGCCGATATAGCTTAAATGTGACGCTTTGCTTCCTTTGCCAAACGTCGATTTTTTCACTTCGACAAAATTTCCGATACGGACCTCATCATCGATTTTCGATAATGGACGAATATGGGCAAACGGTCCGATCGTGACATCGTTCCCAATTTCACTGTCATGGGCAACGGAATGGCGAATCGCTGTGCCGTTTCCAATCAAACAATCTTTAATTTCCGAGTTTGGTCCAATCGTACAATCTTCACCGATTACCGTTTTTCCTTCAATGACCGTCCCTGGATAAATCACGGTGTCACGGCCGATTTGCACCTCAGCGGATATATACGTATGAGCAGGATCAATAATCGTTACCCCGTTCATCATATGTTTGCGACAAATCCGCTCGCGCATAATTTTTTCTGCCTCGGCGAGGGCAACGCGGTCGTTTACCCCGATTGTTTCTTCAAAAGACGGAGCTTTGTACGCGGAAATGATACTGCCATTTGATTTTAAAATTTCAATGACATCTGTTAAATAATATTCACCTTGTACATTATTGTTTGATACATGTGTAAGCGCTTCAAATAAAGATTTGTTATCAAAACAATATGTCCCTGTGTTAATTTCTTTGATGGCACGTTCTTGTTCGCTTGCATCTTTATGTTCGACAATTTTTTCAACATTGCCATGAGCATCGCGAACAATGCGGCCATATCCGGCAGGGTTATCTGCAACTGCTGTCAAAATCGTTGCTTTTGCATTGGTCGCAAGATGATGATCAAGCAACGCTTGCATCGTTTCAGCAGTAACTAACGGTGTATCTCCGCATACAACGAGCGTTACCCCATCTTTTTCTCGTAAATAAGGGGCTGCTTGCATAACTGCGTGCGCCGTCCCTAATTGCTCTTGCTGAAGGGCATATTCGCTTTGGTCGCCAAGCTGCGCTTTTACTTGTTCTGCTCCAAATCCAACAACAGTAATAAGCTTTTCTATTCCTAGCTGTAAAACTTGGTCCACCACATGCTGAACCATTGGCTTGCCGCAAACAGGGTGCAATACTTTATATTGTTTCGACTTCATCCTCGTTCCCTGTCCAGCCGCCAATATGACCGCATACCGTTTTGCCATATATAGGTCCTCCAATTACCTTTTTATCCATAATTGAATATATCTTAATTAATGGTGTATTTCAAGGAATCATTGATTTTTCTAAAATAAGGCAAAAAATAAAAAGAGCCTGTCCATTTGGCACAGGCTCTTTTTTCTTATTTTTATGAAGCACCAGCTTCTTCAAGTTCTTCTTCCAACTTACCTAAGCGATGATACTCAGCTAATATTGCCTCTTGAATTTTCCCGCGCGTCGCTGAGTTAATCGGATGCGCAATGTCGCGAAATTCTCCATCTGGAGTACGCTTGCTTGGCATTGCGACAAACAATCCATTATTGCCATCGATGACGCGGATATCGTGGACAACGAATTCGTTATCCAGTGTGATCGAGGCAATCGCTTTCATACGTCCTTCGGTATTTACGCGGCGTAATCTTACGTCAGTAACTTCCATTATGTTCACCACCTTTTCCCTATATCAGACTTGATTATTTTTATTCCACATGTCTTCTCTATTTCCTTCTTTTTTTTTGAAAATTTTTTATACAAAAATACCTAGTATGCAATATACAGCATCCTTGGCTGTTTAGGGAAAAGGTAGGGTATGGAAATTCATTGAATCAACGCGACTACTTCAATTTCGACAAGGGCGTCTTTCGGCAGTCTCCCTACTTCCACGCACGAACGCGCCGGTTTATGGTTTGTGAAATATTGACTATATACTTCATTCATTGCCGCAAAATCATCCATGTTTTTCAAAAACACCGTCGTTTTGACTACTGTATCAAGCGATGCGCCAGCCGCTTCCAAAACGGCTTTTAAGTTTTGAAATACTTGATGTGTTTGCGCTTTTATGTCGCCTTGTACCATCTCTCCTTCGGGAGTGAGCGGAATTTGCCCCGAGCTGTAAAACATGTTATTGACGATAATTCCTTGCGAATACGGACCAATCGCCTGCGGCGCTTTATTCGTTTCTACTTTTTTCATCCTGTTTGCTCTCCTTTCTCGTTTATCTATTCCATAAATTGCGTGTAATTTCCTGCTTTTACGGTAATTTGTTTTTCTTTGACATCGACAGAAGACAATTTCACGAGCGAAATATATTCGTCTACGAGCCGCTCTTTCGTTTCTTCCGATTCGACAAGAACACCGATACCGGAAAGTTTCGCGTTAAACTCATTCAACAAATTCACCATGCCGTTAACCGTTCCGCCCGCTTTCATAAAATCATCGATGATTAATACATTGGCTCCTTCCGCCAAGCTCCGCTTTGCCAGCACCATCGTTTGAATGCGCTTGGAAGAACCGGAAACGTAGTTGATGCTGACCATCGATCCTTCTGTTACTTTATTGTCATGGCGGACAATAACAACTGGAACATACAAAAAGTGGGCGACCGCATAGGCGAGCGGAATTCCTTTTGTCGCAATCGTCATGACGACATCGACCGGCCGGTCGGCAAAAATGGACGCATAAAGCCGGCCGATTTTGTTCATAATACGAGGGTCACCAAGAATATCGGTCATATATAAGTATCCGCCGGGCAACAACCGATCCGGACGCGATAACTGCTCGCATAAATATGTCACAATTTCTTCAGATTCCTGTTTCGACATTTTTGGGATATATTGTACGCCGCCAGCAGCCCCCGGCAACGTTTTAATCGTTCCAATCCCCTGCTGTTCAAATGTCTGTTTAATAATCGCTAAATCCTCGCTAATCGATGACTTGGCCGATTCATAACGCTCCGCAAAAAACGTAAGCGGAATAAGCTGATGTGGCCGTTCAAGAAGATAATGGGTCATATCCACTAAACGGCCGCTGCGCCTTAACTTCATAGCGGACCTCCCAAAACCGAATGTTATAAAGTAAATATACCAAAAATGTACGTGTTTAATCAAGTAGATGACGTTCACCTAATAAACGAACAGCGAATACTTGTTCACAAAAACCACGAAGCCCATTGTAAATGCGCTGCATTCTTGAATCATGCTGGACGAGCCCGAATACCGTCGGCCCACTGCCGCTCATCAATACGGCATCTGCTCCAAACCGCCTCATTTGCTCTTTAATATGCGCTACTTCTGGATGCTTTTTCAACGTTACTTCTTCCAATACGTTCCCGACTAATTGGCAAATAGCAAAATAATCTTGGCGCCCAATCGCCTCTACCATGGCATCAACATCCGGATGCGTCACTTCCTCCACCTTTAAATTCCGATACACTTCCGCGGTAGAAACGCCAATGGACGGTTTTGCCAACACAACCCAGCATGGGGGCGGTGAAGGAATGGGGGTAATTTTTTCGCCGCGCCCGGTGGCAATCGCTGTTCCGCCGTAAACGCAAAACGATACGTCAGAACCGATTTGCGCTCCTAACTCTGCTAATTCATCAAGGGTAAGCCCTAAATTCCAAAGCTTATTTAATCCCCGCAATGTTGCGGCGGCATCGCTGCTTCCCCCCGCTAGCCCCGCCGCTACCGGAATATGTTTGGTAATGGAAATTGATACACCCTGTTTAATGCAAAATGTTTCCTTTAATAACTTTGCCGCTTGATACGCCAAATTGCGGTGGTCATCTGGAACGAACCGATTTTGCGAAATAATCTGTATTGCATCATCGGTACGCGGAATTAATTCAATCCGATCGGCTAAATCAATCGTTGTCATGACCATTTTCACTTCGTGATACCCGTCCGGCCGCTTATGTAACACGTCCAATGACAAATTAATTTTTGCTGGTGCCTTTACTAATAGCCTCAAACGTTCCACCTACTTTAACGACTTCCAACTTTCTTCATAAATCCATTTTATCATAATACCACAAATCATGAATGTTGCTAAATACAGAAAAGTATATTTCATCATCCTGTCAAACAATACCACAAATGGCGCCAAACAAAAGCCGAAGCGGTCGTGCTTCGGCTGTCGCGGCGTTTTTATTTTCCAATGGTGCGCAGACGTTACTCTGTCTTTGCGGCTAGCTGTCGTTCTGCTTTTTCAATCGCCAATTTCACCATATTTCCAGCGTCTTTCGCGCGGATCGCTCCCCATCCTTCTCGCTTCACGACATCATAAAAACCTAATTCTTTTGCTAATTCTTCTTTAAAGCGTTGCGACATAATTCCACGGCGACGACCCAATGTCAGCAACCCCCTCTTATCCGCCGCGACAGTTTTAGTATGAAAAAAAATAAACGTCTTTATGTTGACCTATTTATGACAAAACAAAAAGCAGCAAACAAAATTGTCTACTGCCCACCTACTTTATCGTCATCTAAAAACGTCAATTTTACCGTTTCTGTCAATACATCCGCGTAACTAAACGATACTCGTTCAAACGCGTTCTCTTTTTGGTCGAGTTCAATCACAAATACCGATGGATACGTTTCTGCTAATATTCCACAGCGTTCAATCGTCTTTCTCCGCCCGCCGTTTGCTCGCAACGTCAAACGTCTGCCGATATTAGAATCCAACGTTTTTTTAATATCGGATAAAGTTTTTGGCATTCACTATCCACCTCACTGTTTTTAATTATAACAAAAATTCTCTTTAAAGTCAAAAATAAAAATTATACCAATGCACTTTCATTACTGTCAATGTTTATTTTTCTACAAAATCCCTCTTTTTATGTATATTATGGCACTTTTATGTAAAAATATGTATCCGTTAGAAATAAAAAAACCGCCTTTTCATCATGGCGGTTCTAATCACCTGTATCATCCATTAAACGGAAAGGCATTCCTGTACGCAGCACTCCCTTGGTTTCTACCCCTCCAAGTCCTTTTTCCCCGGTTAATGTATTGCGGACCACATCCCAAACATTGACGGTCTCCATAAAAGGGGTGAAACTAATCCGCGAAACAATATAGACGGGATCGAGCGCATGAATGTTTACCCGTGCCGGAGAACTGGCAAAGTTGGCACCAGCGCGGATCAATGATTCAAAATGGGATTGGCACGCTCCCGCGAAAATAATAAGCTGGTCAAGATGAGGAACTTTTTTGCGCGCTTCCTTGACCGTCTGTACAAAATGTTTCGAGTGGCGGTAAGCCTTTAAATCATTTACTTTTCCTTTTGATTTCGAATAGGAATCATGGCCGGTAATGACTAAAATATCCGGGCGAAACTGCTCAATCAGCGCACCAACTTTTTCCGACATTTCGCTTTCCTCGCAATACACCCCATATACCGGCACGCCAATTCGTTCGTATAAATCCAAACATTTTCGCAAATATAAAGGGTCACCGTCCAGATGAAGGACACGTCCTGGAATTTGAAAAAAATCCTTCTCCGTCCGGTATCCCCCTGTTGCCCGATATTCGATTTTTTGCTTTATTGCATGGTAATCTTGGCGAAACAGTTTATATGACTGTTCAATAAGCTCTATTTCCTTTTTCTTTCTTTCCTGCTGTTCCCGTTCATCGATGATGACTAAATCGCTGCACGGGGCATCCGCGATCAGTCTCACATCTTCACCATATAAAATGGCTTCCCTCTCGTCCCCTTTTTCTTTTATATCGATTACGCGAAACAATAAATCACATTTATATGATTTTCTAGCCACAATATCGCCGATCTTGATGTCCATCACCCATCACTCCATTATGAAATAAATGCCTACTAAGTACCATATGCATATTCGGACAATAGGTGATAGACATTATGCATTCCTTGCTGCACGCCAGCTCAAAAACGCACTAAAGGTTGATCAATATGTTGCGCAATGCATTGCTTAGTGCGGCGAACTCTTCCATTGTCAGCGTTTCTCCGCGACGGCGCGGATCAATATTTGCGTTAGCTAAAGAGCTTTCGATTTGCTCTTTCATCGCCTTTCCGTTCGGCAAGTTGTTGACTAAATTGTTTAAAATCGTTTTCCGGCGCTGCGCGAAGCTTGCCCGCACGACTTGAAAGAAAAATGTCTCATCGTTTACTGCTACAGGCGGCTGTTTTCTCTTTATTAATCGAATCACGGCGGAATCGACGTTCGGTTGCGGAATAAACACGGTCCGCGGCACCGTCATGACGACCTCTGCTTCTGTATAATACTGAACTGCAATGGACAATGAGCCATAATCTTTTGTCCCTGGCTTGGCAGCTAGACGGTCGGCTACTTCCTTTTGCAGCATCACCACCATGCCGCGAATCGGCAGATGGTCGGTCAGCAGCTTCATAATAATCGGTGTGGTTACATAGTACGGCAAATTAGCCACCACCATAATATCGGCTACGTTTGTAAATTCGTCCGCGATCACTTGATGAATATCCGCTTTTAACACGTCTTGATGAATAATTCGCACATTTCCATACGGAGACAACGTGTCGGCCAAAATCGGCAACAATCTCTGGTCTATTTCAAAGGCGACCACTTTTTTGGCCCGGCGTGCCAATTGTTCCGTCAATGCCCCAATTCCCGGGCCAATTTCAATCGCTCCCGTTTCTGCGGAAATTTCCGCAGCATCGACAATTTTCCGCAAAATATTCGTGTCAATTAAAAAGTTTTGTCCTAAACTTTTTTTAAAAGAAAACCCGTATTGATCCAAAATTTCCTTTGTACGTCCCGGCGTGGCAATATCTTTATTCATCCTGTATTTCCTCCTGCATCACTTGCTCTAAAGCTGCATAAAACGTTTCCCTGGTGATTTGAAACACTTTCAACCGCTTATAAAGCTGCTTTCCATTGGCATAGCCGATTTTTAACCTTTCCCCCAATCGCTGCCGCCGCTTTTTCGCTAACTCTCCACCGATTAAGCCGGCAGCAACAAGTTCATCAAACGTGATCTCTTCCTTCCACTCGGTTGTTTCTTCATATACGTTTGCTAACGCTTGACGAATATCTTCCACAGACGCATGTTCAACACCAATTCCTTTTCCATTTTTCGCGATGGCCGCTTTCCTTGGCAAAAAAGCATGTTTACAGCCAGGAACATGCTGGGTAATCGTTTTACGAATTTTTTCCCCTGGAAAATCCGGATCAGTAAAAATAATGACACCCCGTTTTTCTTTTGCCAACTTAATGCGTTCGATAATTTCTTCGCTAATTGCCGCTCCGTTTGTTTCAATCGTATCTGCGTCCACAGCGCGCCGAATTGCTGCTGTATCATCTTTTCCTTCGACAACAATAATTTCCTTAATTCTCATCACCAATTGCGCAGAAATTATTTTCTCATTCCGTAATGGGAATAAGTCCTTTTTCCTATTTCTGCAATGCCTCCTTTCCGGTAAAATAATGATGAAGTAATTTTTCCCGCCAATTATGAAACGATATATTTATTTTTTGCAAAATCAGTGAATATTTTTTGTAAAATCAGCGTAACATTTTTTCAATTTTTTTCGTCTAAATAGGCAGAAACATCTTTCTCCATTATAACGAAAAAGCAGAGGGTAAAAAAACCCTCCGCATCCTTATTCCTTTATTGTAGCACTTTTATTTTTACGCGCTTTTTACCCCAACGAATCGCATCGGATCTTTCAGGCAAAAACACATCAATTTCATAACCGTCAATACCTGAACCTGTATCTGCAGCGATAGCATATCCATACCCTTCTACGTATACTTTTGATCCGAGCGGGATAATATTCGGATCAACGGCAATAACCTTTACGGAAGGGTTTCTACGCAAATTAATTCCCGTTCTCGTTATTCCTGAGCAGCCTTCGCAATACGCGGTATAGGCGGTAGCGGTCACATAAAACTCTTTCGCTGCACCATGTTGACCGCGTGATGTCGGACGTTTTTGCACATTGGCAGATCGTCTTTCAACCACTTTTGTGCCAATAGCAACGATGCGTGTTTTGCTGTTTTTAATCTGCTTTACGGCAATTAATTTACGTGCTACTTCTTTTCCGTTTTCCAACACTATTTCATACGTTTTCGCAACAAGCCCTTTTTCTCCAGGGTGGATGACGCGCCGTTCACCTTTTGGCAATGTGGGGTCTTGTTTCGTGACGACTGCAAAGTCCACTGGTTCTTCCACTACATCGGTGACTTTTTCAACTTTAATCACTTTTACGACCGTATTTTCTTTTATTTTCTCTTGTAAAGATGGCTCTACACGATCGAGTTTACCTAATTTTACATTTTGTTGTTTTAAAAAGTCAGCGACAGTAGTCGAAGTTGCCCACACTTGTTGCTGTTTACCACCGACATTTAATTGAACTGGGAATGCCTTTTCGACATGAATTTCCATTCCCTTTTTGATTTTCTTGTCTGGCGCTGGTGCAACTTTGTCGTGCTGTCCGATTTGAATATGCTGCAAGTTTAATAGTTCATCAACGGTCTTTGCAGTCGTCCATATTTTTTGTTTTTTCCCATCTATCGTTAACGTTACTTCCTTGCTTGCTTCCCAAACAATATTAAGATCGTCGGTAATTGGCGTATTTAAGGATGGATAAACGTAATCTTCTTTTCTAGGCTTAATATTTTGTTCTTGCAATAATTCTTTTACTGTTTTTGCATGAGTACGAATTTCCTGTTTTTTTCCGTTTACAGTCAATGTTACGTCATCTTTTGCGATTTCATACCCAGCCAATCCCGTTGTTGCCGAAAAAGCTATAAAACTACTAGCAGTAACCGTAAAATTTTTCCTCAATGAATCAGAAATTTTCCTCGCATTGGATAACATAGGATAAAATGCCTCCTTTTTGCTAAAGTTCCCCTCTCCCTTTAACATGTACGCATAAACACACTCTATTATGCAGAAAATTCAGTGAAAAAGGAAGGAAGACTTGTCGACATGTTTATTGTATGTAACGTTCTAAAATTGTAGAACTTTTTCTTCTTCGGCCATGTTTAGACAAGTCTCCCTACCAATTGACAAACGATTTTTAGCGATGGATGCCGAATAATTTTTTCGCGTTCTCTGTCGTTGCTTTTGCTACTTCCTCAAAAGAAATACCTTTAATCTCGGCGATCGCTTCCGCTACATACTTGACGTAGCTCGGTTCATTTCGCTTTCCACGGAAAGGGTGAGGCGTTAAATATGGGCAGTCTGTTTCAATCAATAAATGCTCAAGCGGAATTTGTGCTGCTACTTCCTTCGGCTTTTTCGCGTTTTTAAACGTTACCGGTCCGCCAAGCGAAATAAAGAAGTTCATATCAATGCATTGTTTCGCCACTTCCACACTTCCGCTAAAACAATGCATAATTCCACTCACTTCGGAAGCGTTTTCTTCTTTTAAAATTTGCAAAATATCGGCTGTTGCCTCGCGGTTATGAATAATAATCGGCAGTTTTACTTTTTTTGCCAAAGAGATCTGTCGCCGAAATACGTCTTGTTGTATTTCCTTTGGTGATTTATCCCAATAGTAATCCAAGCCCATTTCTCCTAAAGCCACTACTTTTGGATGAGCTGCTAATTTTTCGAGCATATGTAAATCATCATCTGTCATATCGACCGCGTCAACGGGATGCCAGCCAACTGAAGCATAAATAAAATCATATTGCTCCGCTAGCTCGATCGCCCGTGCAATGGTAGGGCGGTCAAAACCGACGACGACAATATGAGAAACTCCTTCGTTAAGAGCACGGTCAATGACTTCTTGTAAATCCTCGTTATATTGAATTGCATTTAAATGTGCATGGGTGTCAAAGAGCATAACAGTAAACCCCTTTTCTACCTTGTTGTTAAGTGTAACATAGAAATCCATTACATATGTCACAGGATGTTAACATTTTCATTACAAAATGACAACAAAGAGGTGTCGTGTACCGATGAACACCACACCTCTTATGTTGATCATCATTTTATTTTTGTCCCGTTCGGAATATCTTTATCAACAGTAGCAACAGACAGCACTCCGTTTTCTTCGCCGGCAAGAATCATTCCTTCGGACAGTTCACCACGCAGTTTTGCCGGTTTTAAATTGGCGACGCAAATCACTTTTTTGCCGATCAAATCCTCTGGTTTGTAAAATTGCGCAATTCCCGAAACGACTTGACGTTTTTCATCGCCAAGGTCCAGCTTGAGCTTCAACAGCTTATCGGCGTTTTTCACCGGCTCCGCGTGCACCACTTCGGCAACACGTAAATCGACTTTCGCAAAATCGTCAATCGTGATCTCTTCCGCTTTTGGCGCTTGCTTTTCCTCTGTCTTCTTCGCCGGCGCACTGCCTTGCATATGCGCTTTAATGTACTCCACTTCTTTTTCGATCTCTAGGCGCGGGAATAGCGGATCCCCTTTTGTCACTTTTATGCCTTCTTTAATGAGGCCGAATTCGTATAAGCTTTCCCATTGTTTTAACTGTTCATCAACAATGCCAAGCTGCGTGAAAATTTTCTCCGGCGTACGTGTTAAAAACGGCTGCAACAAAATAGCGACATGGCGAAGCGATTCTGCTAAATGGGTCATTACCGATGCCAACTGTTCTTTTTTGCTTTCATCTTTCGCGAGCACCCAAGGCTGCGTCTCATCAATATATTTGTTCGTTCGGTTAATCAGCTGCCATACAGACGCAAGCGCTACCGAAAATTCCATTTTTTCCATCGCTTCTTCATATTGCTTCACTACTTCTTTTGCCGTTTCGGCAAGATCGTTGTCAAATGCCGTTTTTGCTCCGCAATACGGTGGAATAATGCCATCAAAATATTTTTCCACCATCGCTACCGTGCGATGTAACAAGTTCCCTAAGTCGTTTGCTAAGTCATAGTTAATGCGTTCGACAAATCCTTCTGGAGTAAATACGCCGTCAGAACCAAACGGAACTTCACGAAGCAAATAATAACGAAGCGCGTCTAACCCATAGCGGTCAATTAATGTAACAGGGTCAACGACATTTCCTTTTGATTTGGACATTTTTCCGTCTTTCATTAACAGCCAGCCGTGCGCAAACACTTTTTTCGGCAGCGGCAAATCAAGCGCCATTAACATAATTGGCCAATAAATGGTATGGAAGCGGACGATTTCTTTTCCGACTAAATGAACATCCGCCGGCCAATATTTGCGAAACTTCTCATCGTCATCAGTACCGTAACCTAACGCCGTAATATAGTTTGTAAGCGCGTCAATCCAGACATAAATGACGTGTTTTGGATCACCAGGAACTTTAATGCCCCAGTCAAACGTTGTGCGTGACACAGCTAAATCTTCCAGCCCTGGTTTAATAAAGTTGTTAATCATTTCATTTTTGCGCGACTCCGGCTGGATGAACTCCGGATTTTCTTCATAGTATTGCAAAAGACGATCGACATATTTGCTCATTCTAAAGAAATACGATTCTTCTTTCACTTTCTCTACCGGACGGCCACAATCCGGGCAGTTTCCATCAACGAGCTGTCGCTCAGTATAAAATGATTCGCACGGTGTACAATACCATCCTTCGTATTCACCTAAATAAATATCACCTTGTTCGACAAGACGCGCAAAAATTTTCTCTACTACTTTTTTATGACGTTCTTGCGTCGTACGGATGAAGTCATTATAAGAAATATCAAGCTTTTTCCACAATTTTTGGATGCCTTCGACAATTTCATCGACATATTGTTGCGGGGTTACTCCTTTTTCTTCCGCTTTGCGCTGAATTTTTTGTCCATGTTCGTCCGTGCCGGTCAAATACATGACATCATAACCGCGCAGGCGTTTATAGCGCGCCATCGCATCCCCCGCTACAGTCGTATAGGCGTGACCGATATGCAGATTCCCGCTCGGATAGTAAATCGGGGTCGTAAGATAAAACGTCTTTTTCTCCATCTTCATACCTCCCTACTCTGTTAGAACAAAAGCCCCCGCCCGACGGACGAGAGCGATGTTACTTCTATTTTACATAATTTTTTCATTCTACAAAAACATCTATTTCTCCTGTGAGAAAAAAATATACATCATACGTATAAAACTACGTCATATTTCGATAAAAATCAGCGAATTAATTATAGGAGGATAAGTATAAACAAAATAGCGATTGCACTGCCTAGCAGGCGGGGTATGCAACTTGTTACTTTTTAATAGGACAAAACGGAATGTCATTGTGCACAGCCATCTTTTTCGAAATAATAATATACATTTTTTTTAAAATTTTACATATAAAAGGATTGACGTATAATGGAAACGCTGATATGATTAGGATGTAGGAATTTTGTCGAATATTGACGAATAAATCCTAGCAAAATAAAAAACTATTTTTATGGAGAGGGGAAGCGTTTTATGAAATCAACAGGCATTGTCCGCAAAGTTGATGAGTTAGGCCGTGTCGTAATTCCGATTGAATTACGCCGTACGTTAGATATTGCCGAAAAAGACGCATTGGAAATCTACGTAGACGACGACCGCATCATTTTGAAAAAATATAAACCAAATATGACATGTGTCGTCACTGGCGAAGTTTCTGATGACAATTTCAAATTAGCCGGCGGTAAAATCATTTTAAGCCGTGAAGGCGCGGAAATTCTTTTAAAAGAGATCCAAGAACAGTTGCAACAATCGGCTGGCAATAACGATAAATAAAAGAGTTTCTCTAGCTTCTGAGAAACTCCTTTTTTTTACTCGTTATGATATTGTTGATAGACATCGCGTTTCGACATGTTTCGATCTTTTGCTGTCTGTTTAATCGCCTCTTTTGTCGAAAATCGTTTTTCCCTTATATAATATTCCACATGCTCTACTAATGTCAGCGAATGCCACCAGGCTTCTTTCTCGCCATCCACTTCCTGTGTCCCTTCAATAATCAAGCAAAATTCCCCGCGAATTTCATTCGTTTCCGCCCATTCCACCATCTCGCTCAAATTGCCGCGAATGAACTCCTCAAACCGTTTCGTCAGCTCACGGCAGATGACGGTGCGGCGTTCACCAAACACTTCATACATCATAGTAAGCGTTTCTTTTAGGCGATGGGGGGCTTCATAAAAAACCATCGTTTCGCGAACCGTTTTTAATGATTCCAACTGCCGCTTTTTTTCTTTCTTCGCGCGCTCGAGAAAACCGAAAAAATAAAAATGATCGGTCGGCAGCCCCGACGCAACAAGCGCGGTTAAAGCTGCGTTGGCGCCGGGAAGCGGAACAACGGCACACTGCTCTTGGAGCGCAGACACAATCAGTTCATAGCCTGGGTCGGAAATTCCCGGCATCCCAGCATCGCTGACAAGCGCTACCGATTTTCCTTCTTTCAGCCGCGCGACAATTTGCGGTCCGCTCGTGTATTTATTATGTTCATGGTAACTTATCACTGGTGTGTGGATGTCAAAATAATTGAGCAGCTTTTTCGTTTGCCGCGTATCTTCCGCCGCGATCATATCCACTTCTTTCAAAACGCGCACCGCCCGAAACGTCATATCTTCGAGATTGCCGATCGGCGTCGGAACAATATACAGTGTTCCCTTATCTTTATGCTCTGTAAAGCTTTTTTGCTGCCAAAGCATGTCCTTCTGCTCCTTTACGATGGGATAATACCGTATAATATTTGCTTCACTTCATCGGTATATTCATTATTGTCATTATACACCACCAGCGGCGGTAACACTTTCAAATCCGGATTTCCGTCTTTGATCCCTTCCACTAAAATCGTATTGGCCTCTTTTCCCATTTTCGGATAGACAAAGCGCAGCCGTTTCGGCTCCAATCGGTGCTTACGCATCAAGGTAATTAAATCAAGTAGGCGCCCTGGGCGGTGCACAAACGCCGCTTTCCCGCCTTGCTTTAACAGCTGGCTGCTTATGCGAATCACATCTTCAAGCGTACAATAAATTTCATGACGGGCAATCGCCAAATGAATATTTTTGTTCATTTCCTCCGCACTAACTGTCGGAAAGTAAGGAGGATTGCACGTCACCACGTCGTATTTGCTATATCCTAACTGTTTAGGCGCTTCTTTAATATCGCCGTGAATAATTTCTATCTGTTTTTCCAAGCCATTATATTGCACGCTCCTCTTTGCCATATCGCAAAGCCGTTCTTGAATTTCGATGCCAATAATTTTTCCTTTTGTTCTCCTGCTTAGTAATAAAGGAATCACGCCATTTCCCGTACATAAATCGACAATGTGCCCCTTTTGAATCGGCATATAGGCAAACTTGGCCAGCAGCACCGCATCGAGCGAAAAGGAAAATACCGACGGGCTTTGAATAATGCGGATCTCCTCGTTTAAAAGATAATCAAGCCTCTCATCTTCATATAATTCGACCATCATCTATCCTCCCTACGTTCCAAAAAAATAACCTCTCCGGAATGGAAAGGCTACAACCTATACTTATTTTTTATTTAAAAAGGATAAGCAAAACAGACAATCTCCTTCTTTTCGGACGCTTCCATAATGGACATGACAAATATGAAACCCTTCCTGATAAAGACGCGCCAAATTATCATACCCTTCGCCGATATCAATCAGTTTACGTTCATGACCATGCTTATGATCTTTACGCTTTTCCTCCGTCCATTCATTAGCCATTTGTTCAAGCCGCCGGCGCAGATGCGCATTTTCAATTTGTAAATGGTGATTTTCCTCAAGCAATTGTGCTACATATTCTTTTAATTGCACAAGCTGGCGGTATAAATGGCTAAGCTGTTCTTCCATGCTTGTTACAGATTGAAAAATCTCTTTCTTATCCACATTGCCCACCCCAATTAATCTGCGGCTCGAATTGACAGAGTTCCATCTTTCATCAATTCATCGAGCGTATATTCCACGACTCGTCCATGCTCGGACAGCTCTACTTGTAACAATCGTTCCAAAATATTTAATCCAATCACTTTGCCAAGACCGTGCGGAGTTTCCACATATTCGCCTAAATCAGGGAGCTGTTCTTTTGCTGTTTCGTACTCCTCGTTTTCGTATTTTAAGCAGCACATCAAGCGACCGCAGAGGCCGGAAATTTTTGTCGGATTGAGCGATAAATTTTGATCTTTTGCCATTTTAATGGAGACGGGATCAAAATCGCCTAAAAACGTGGAACAGCACAGCATTCTTCCGCACGGACCGATTCCACCCAGCATTTTTGCTTCATCGCGCACGCCAATTTGCCGCAGTTCGATGCGCGTGCGGAAAATAGCTGCTAAATCCTTTACAAGCTCGCGGAAATCAACGCGTCCGTCTGCGGTAAAATAGAAAATCACTTTATTGCGGTCAAACGTATATTCCACATCGACTAGCTTCATTTCCAACCCGTGCTCTTCCACTTTTTTCAGACAAATATCATACGCTTCGCGCGCCGCTTTTTTATTTTCTTCGACAATCCATTTATCTTTCGCATCGGCGATGCGGATCACTTTTTTCAGCGGCAGCACGATGTCATTTTCATCGACTTGCTTATTGCTGATGACTACTTTTCCGTATTCAATTCCACGCACGGTTTCTACAATAACAAACTCCCCGGCAGGAATAATTAGCTCTCCAGGGTCAAAATAATAAATTTTCCCTGCTTTTTTAAAACGGACACCGACGACATTATACAAACGCTTTTCCCTCCTTTAAATCAAGAATGAGTTGCTCCATTAAAAGTGGTACGCTCATATTCGTTGTATTTAAACGCGCTTTCGCCTGTAAAATAATCTCCATGCTTTGAATGATCTGCCGCTGGGAGCAAGCAAGCGCCCATTGCTGCAAATCGTCGATCTTATCTCGGTACACAACGTAATCCGATTGCCCTAATTGTATATGCAACATATCTTTATATATATATAAAAGCAAATCCAGCCCTAAATCGATTTGTTGCTTTTCCTGAAAGTGCGGAACCCACTGATCGTGAAGGAAAAAAAGAGCCTGCAAATCGTTTTTCTTTAACATTTCATATAATTGTAACACTATTTTTCGCGCTTGCGCAAACCAACTATCTCGGCTTAATTCAAGCGCTTCATCATAATTGTTTGTCACATGGGCGGCAAGAAAAGCCATATGAGGCGGAATTTGCTGCCCTATTAAATCATTGGCAAGCAAAGCAGGCGGTAGCGGTTGAAACGAAAATACTTGACAGCGGGAAATGATCGTTTCCAACATGCGATGATATTGCTCCGTCAGCAAAATCGCCACTGTTCCCGGACGGGGCTCTTCTAAAAATTTCAGCAAACTGTTCGCCGCACTCGTGGTCATTTGATCAGCGTGTTCAATAATATATAGTTTTTTATCGGCCTCCATCGCCGTTTTCGTAAATTCCTGCTGTAACAGTTCAATTTGTTCTTTTTTAATCGATTGTCCATCCGGCACAATAACATGAACATCCGGATGGTTTCCCGAATCGATGCGGCGGCAGTTTCGACATTCATTACAAGGTTTTATTCCCAACGGATACAAGCAAAACAAACTTTTCGCCAACAAAAGGCTTACCGCTTTTTTCCCGGTTCCACGCTGTCCTTCAAATAAGTAAGCGTGGGAAACTCTTCCTTTTTCAAGACTTTTGGTAAGCATTTTTACTACAACAGGCTGGTATTGTTCAAGCTGTTCCCACTGCATCGTCATCGTCATCACTCACTTATTTCCTTTATCATTATTCTACCATGTCCTGTTCTTCCTATCATGTTTTGTTTCATGGAAATGCCACTGTTATCTTCCTTCTATTCGCTTCATTACCGCCGTTACGGTCATGGCAAATACTTCGTCAACCGGTTTGGAAGCATCAATGGTAACAATCCGCTCAGAAAACCGCTCCGCCAGCTTTAAATATCCTTCCCGTACCTTATAATGAAAGGACAAGCTTTCCATATCGAGCCGGTTTATTTCTCGTTGCTTATTTTTTTGAATTCTCTCCAGCCCGATTTTCGGATCAATATCAAAATAAATAGTTAGCGATGGAAAATATCCATCAATCGCGAATTGGTTGATTTGCAATACTTCGTCCACACCCAATCCTCTGGCAAATCCTTGATACACTAAAGAACTGTCAACAAACCGGTCGCACAACACAATATTGCCAGCCTCGACCGCGGGAATAATTTTTTCTAAAAGATGCTGCCTTCTCGCTGCGGCATAAAGAAGTGCTTCGGTACGTCCGTCCATTTCGGTATGGTCTGGATTTAAAATAATCGAGCGGATGGCCTCCGCAATGCGCACTCCCCCTGGTTCTCTTGTCGACAGCACAGCAAATCCCTTTTCCCGTAAAAATGTTTCTATTTTCGCAATCATTGTCGTTTTTCCTGCACCGTCAGGTCCTTCAAACGAAAAAAAGCATCCTTTCATATGCTACATCTCCTTTATTTTACAAGTTCATACACTTCTATTTGCTGAGTGGATAAATGCTTTCCGCCTTGAAAGCGCGCATGGTAACGTTTTAGCTGTTTAATTTGTTCGATATGTTCCTTGCAAATCCGTTCCCCTATCCATAACAGCGGCACTCCGGGCGGATAAGGTATAATCGTTTCCGCAGCGATATATCCTTCCGCATTTTTTAAATCTACTACTTTTTTCGGCAACGTTTGCAGTTCCTTATACGAAATCGCCTCAGTAGATGGCAAAAACGAGAAAGAACGAAACGAATGTAACAGCTGTTCACTATAATGTAATCCGCGAAACGCCCGTTGTATTTTCTCGACCACTTGCTCCATATGTTCGATCACAGCAAGCGGATAGACAAGCAAAACATTAAACGGATCGGCAAGCTCGGCAAAAATTCCTTCTCGCTCTAATCGTTGCTGCAGTTCATAGCCTGACAACTTGCTCCGCGTTTGCAGCGTAATTTTCAGCAAATCGGTCTGTACAAGCGGCTGGCGCGAATGTACGATGGCAATCCCTTCAATCGCAGCTAAAGCATCTTTAAAACGTCTAATTTGTTCAGCCACCTTTTTTACATCGTCTTTTGTCAAACAAGCAATATAGCTTCTTGCCAAATCCAGCGATGCCATAATCGGATAAGATGGGCTGCTCGATTGAAATACTTGCAAAAAATATTTCAGTTTTTCTTTATCGACCAATGAACTATTGAAATGTAAATACGAACCCATTGTCATAGCTGGCAACGTTTTATGAGCCGACTGAACCACTACATCCGCTCCGCACTCAACCGCTGTTTTCGGAAAGGGATGACCGAGAATAAAATGGGCGCCGTGCGCTTCATCGACAAGCACCGGAATGCGGTAGCGATGCGCGAGATTGACGACTTCGGTAAGATCAACGGCCATGCCGTAATAATTGGGATTGGTTAATACTAACGCCGCGGCATCTGGATGAAGCTCGAGCGTCTTTTTTATCGTGTCATAGGCTACATAAGAAGCAACACGAACATCTTCATCAAATTCGGGGGAAAGAAAAACAGGAATGGCCCCTGCTAACTGAAGCGCATGCATCACCGACTTATGGCAATTGCGCTGTACAATGACTTTCTTTTTTTCCCCGCAAGCAGCGAAAATCATCGCCAAATTTCCAGCTGTAGAACCGTTCACAAGAAAAAACGTCTCTTCTACATTATACAGTTTTGCCGCTAGCGACTGTGCCTCGGCAATAACTGATTCCGGATGATGCAAATCATCTAATCCGGTTAACTCCGTAGCATCCAGTTTTAATAATGGTTCATAATCATTTCTTGCGTTTGCCGGAAATACAAAACCGTATTTATGACCTGGCACATGAAAGGATAACGGATGAATGGCATTATGACGTTTTAGCGCGGTATATAAAGGGGTTTTCCCTTGGTCCATAAACAATCCTCTTTTCTTTCCAAGGTCATTTTTTGATCGTTTTTCATCAACAACAAAATATATATTAACACTAACAAACCGCCTTGAATAGAAGCAGACAAAAAGAGATAACTTTCCGATTGATTCATAGCAAGCGGACATAGCGGCATAATAAAAACAGGCCCCATATTAATAGGACCTTACGAATATATTTCAGAAGATATGATTTTCTTTAACTGTTTTACGTAAAATCTATATTTCGGATCGGCTGTATCAGTCTGAACCATTGCTTTTTCACAGTCTAGACAAAGAAATCGGTCAAAAATGTGAATGCCTTCTTGTTTTGGCTGCTCACAAACGATACATACCTTTTCCATGTCATCTTTGCTAGTAATGGACGTCCCCACCTTCTCCACCTCCCACCCATTATTTTCCCCACATTAATAAGTTTCTATACTAATAGATCATTATATGCATTGAGAAAGTTATAAGATGATGGAAAACACCATATGTCTTTCCGGCAGTTTAAGTTTAATAGAGGAGAAAAATAAAAACAGCCAATTAAGCATTACGCCTAATCAGCTGTTTCGGCAACAATTGCCTAGCAACGACCTACTCTTGCAGGGGCGCTGGCCCCAACTACCATCGGCGCTGGAGAGCTTAACTTCCGTGTTCGGGATGGGAACGGGTGTTTCCTCTCCGCCATTGTCACTAGGCAAGTTGTTCAATTGACATAAATAATTATATTCATCTAATCGATTTTATCAAGAAAGAGTTCATTCCTTCAAAACTAGATAACCGTCTGTTGGGAAGAAGCCGGGCGCATGCGCTTTTCGTGCTGTCTAGCTCCGGACGCCATCGGCTCGCGACGCTTCGGTCCCGTTGCGGCGGCGACAGCCTCCTCACGGGCCCTCCAGCGCGTCTCGCCGATAGGCGGGCGTCTGCGCTTTTCTGATGTCTAGCTCCGGTTCCTAGCCCCTTGGGTCGCTTCAGACCTGCTGTGGCGGCAACAGCCTCCTCGCAGGTCTTCCAAGCGCCCAGCGGGGCTAACCAGTCGCCTGCGCTTTTCTTGGTTAAGTCCTCGATCGATTAGTATCCGTCAGCTGCACGTGTCGCCACGCTTCCACCTCGGACCTATCGACCTCGTCATCTTCGAGGGATCTTACTCGCTTACGCGATGGGAAATCTCATCTTGAGGGGGGCTTCACGCTTAGATGCTTTCAGCGCTTATCCCTTCCGCACATAGCTACCCAGCGGTGCCCCTGGCGGGACAACTGGTACACCAGCGGTGCGTCCATCCCGGTCCTCTCGTACTAAGGACAGCTCCTCTCAAATTTCCTACGCCCGCGACGGATAGGGACCGAACTGTCTCACGACGTTCTGAACCCAGCTCGCGTACCGCTTTAATGGGCGAACAGCCCAACCCTTGGGACCGACTACAGCCCCAGGATGCGATGAGCCGACATCGAGGTGCCAAACCTCCCCGTCGATGTGGACTCTTGGGGGAGATCAGCCTGTTATCCCCGGGGTAGCTTTTATCCGTTGAGCGATGGCCCTTCCATACGGAACCACCGGATCACTAAGCCCGACTTTCGTCCCTGCTCGACCTGTCCGTCTCGCAGTCAAGCTCCCTTGTGCCTTTGCACTCTCCGAATGATTTCCAACCATTCTGAGGGAACCTTTGGGCGCCTCCGTTACCTTTTGGGAGGCGACCGCCCCAGTCAAACTGCCCACCTGACACTGTCTCCCACCCCGGTAAGGGGTGCGGGTTAGAATTTCAATACCGCCAGGGTGGTATCCCACCGGCGCCTCCACCGAAGCTGGCGCTCCGGCTTCCCAGGCTCCCACCTATCCTGTACAAGCGATACCAAAATTCCATATCAGGCTGCAGTAAAGCTCCACGGGGTCTTTCCGTCCTGTCGCGGGTAACCTGCATCTTCACAGGTAGTATGATTTCACCGGGTCTCTCGTTGAGACAGTGCCCAAGTCGTTACACCTTTCGTGCGGGTCGGAACTTACCCGACAAGGAATTTCGCTACCTTAGGACCGTTATAGTTACGGCCGCCGTTTACTGGGGCTTCGGTTCGCACCTTCGCTTGCGCTAAGCGCTCCCCTTAACCTTCCAGCACCGGGCAGGTGTCAGCCCCTATACTTCGCCTTTCGGCTTCGCAGAGACCTGTGTTTTTGATAAACAGTCGCTTGGGCCTTTTCACTGCGGCTCCCTCGGGCTATTCACCCAAGAGAGCACCCCTTCTCCCGAAGTTACGGGGTCATTTTGCCGAGTTCCTTAACGAGAGTTCTCCCGCGCACCTTAGGATTCTCTCCTCGCCTACCTGTGTCGGTTTGCGGTACGGGCACCTCTCACCTCGCTAGAGGCTTTTCTTGGCAGTGTAGGATCGGGGACTTCGGGACCAAAGGTCCCTTCGCCATCACGGCTCCGCCTTCACGCCAGACGGATTTGCCTATCTGGCAGCCTAACCGCTTGGACAGGCTATTCCAGCAGCCTGCTCGCCCTACCTTCCTGCGTCCCCCCATCGCTCAAACGGTGAGGAGGTGGTACAGGAATCTCTACCTGTTGCCCATCACCTACGCCTTTCGGCCTCGGCTTAGGTCCCGACTAACCCTGAGCGGACGAACCTTCCTCAGGAACCCTTAGGCTTTCGGTGCAGAGGATTCTCACCTCTGTTTTCGCTACTCACACCGGCATTCTCACTTCTAAGCGCTCCACGAGTCCTTCCGGTCTCGCTTCGACGCCCTTAGAACGCTCCCCTACCGATGACCAACGGTCATCCCACAGCTTCGGTGGCACGTTTAGCCCCGGTACATTTTCGGCGCAGAGTCACTCGACCAGTGAGCTATTACGCACTCTTTAAATGGTGGCTGCTTCTAAGCCAACATCCTGGTTGTCTGGGCAACTCCACATCCTTTTCCACTTAACGTGCACTTAGGGACCTTAGCTGGTGATCTGGGCTGTTTCCCTCTCGACCACGGATCTTATCACTCGTAGTCTGACTCCCAAGGATAAGTCATTGGCATTCGGAGTTTGACTGAGTTCGGTAACCCGATGAGGGCCCCTAGCCCAATCAGTGCTCTACCTCCAAGACTCTTCCCTTGAGGCTAGCCCTAAAGCTATTTCGGGGAGAACCAGCTATCTCCAGGTTCGATTGGCATTTCACCCCTACCCACACCTCATCCCCGCACTTTTCAACGTGCGTGGGTTCGGGCCTCCAGTAGGTGTTACCCTACCTTCACCCTGGACATGGGTAGATCACCTGGTTTCGGGTCTACGACGACGTACTCAACGCCCTATTCAGACTCGCTTTCGCTGCGGCTCCGTCTCTTCGACTTAACCTCGCACGTCATCGTAACTCGCCGGTTCATTCTACAAAAGGCACGCCATCACCCATGAACGGGCTCTGACTACTTGTAGGCACACGGTTTCAGGTTCTCTTTCACTCCCCTTCCGGGGTGCTTTTCACCTTTCCCTCACGGTACTGGTTCACTATCGGTCACTAGGGAGTATTTAGCCTTGGGAGATGGTCCTCCCTGCTTCCGACGGGATTCCCCGTGTCCCGCCGTACTCAGGAGCCACTCGGGAGGGAACGAAGTTTCGACTACAGGGCTATCACCTTCTCTGGCGGGCCTTTCCAGACCGCTTCGTCTACCCCGTTCCTTTGTCACTCCCATGTGAGTGGTCCTACAACCCCAAGAGGCAAGCCTCTTGGTTTGGGCTGTTCCCGTTTCGCTCGCCGCTACTCAGGGAATCGCTTTTGCTTTCTTCTCCTCCGGGTACTGAGATGTTTCAGTTCCCCGGGTGTGCCCTCCATACCCTATGGATTCAGGTATGGATACTGTCCCATTACGGACAGTGGGTTTCCCCATTCGGACATCTCCGGATCAACGCTTGCTTACAGCTCCCCGAAGCGTTTCGGCGTTTGCCCCGTCCTTCATCGGCTCCTAGTGCCAAGGCATCCACCGTGCGCCCTTTCTAACTTAACCAACATTGCGCTTCTCGGCTTCTTCCTTTCGGTTATCTAGTTTTCAAGGAACGAGACTACTTCTTGAGTCTGCTTCTTTGCTGCCTTGCGCCGAGGAATCCAGCTTCTTTGAATTCACTAGAAGACGCAGGCGCAAAACGGATTAATTGAAGAGAACATAAATATGTTCCCTCAAAACTGAACAAACCCGAAGCGTCCTTCGCTTTTCGCACTGTCTAGCTTCGGCTCCTAGCCCCTCGGGCCGCTTCGGTCTCGCTGCGGCGGCAACAGCCTCCTCGCGAGCCCTCCAGCGCCTGTCGGGGCTAACCAGTCGCCTTCGCCTTTCGTATCATCCTTAGAAAGGAGGTGATCCAGCCGCACCTTCCGGTACGGCTACCTTGTTACGACTTCACCCCAATCACTTGCCCCACCTTCGGCGGCTGGCTCCCAAACGGGTTACCTCACCGACTTCGGGTGTTGCAAGCTCTCGTGGTGTGACGGGCGGTGTGTACAAGGCCCGGGAACGTATTCACCGCGGCATGCTGATCCGCGATTACTAGCGATTCCGGCTTCATGCAGGCGAGTTGCAGCCTGCAATCCGAACTGAGAGCGGCTTTTTGGGATTCGCTCCCCCTCGCGGGTTCGCAGCCCTTTGTACCGCCCATTGTAGCACGTGTGTAGCCCAGGTCATAAGGGGCATGATGATTTGACGTCATCCCCACCTTCCTCCGATTTGTCATCGGCAGTCACCTTAGAGTGCCCAACTGAATGCTGGCAACTAAGGTCGAGGGTTGCGCTCGTTGCGGGACTTAACCCAACATCTCACGACACGAGCTGACGACAACCATGCACCACCTGTCACCCTGTCCCCCCCGAAGGGGGAACGCCCTATCTCTAGGGTTGTCAGGGGATGTCAAGACCTGGTAAGGTTCTTCGCGTTGCTTCGAATTAAACCACATGCTCCACCGCTTGTGCGGGCCCCCGTCAATTCCTTTGAGTTTCAGCCTTGCGGCCGTACTCCCCAGGCGGAGTGCTTAACGCGTTAGCTGCAGCACTAAAGGGTTTGACCCCTCTAACACTTAGCACTCATCGTTTACGGCGTGGACTACCAGGGTATCTAATCCTGTTTGCTCCCCACGCTTTCGCGCCTCAGCGTCAGTTACAGACCAGAGAGCCGCCTTCGCCACTGGTGTTCCTCCACATCTCTACGCATTTCACCGCTACACGTGGAATTCCGCTCTCCTCTTCTGCACTCAAGTCCCCCAGTTTCCAATGACCCTCCACGGTTGAGCCGTGGGCTTTCACATCAGACTTAAGAGACCGCCTGCGCGCGCTTTACGCCCAATAATTCCGGACAACGCTCGCCCCCTACGTATTACCGCGGCTGCTGGCACGTAGTTAGCCGGGGCTTTCTCGTTAGGTACCGTCACCGTACCGCCCTATTCGAACGGTACTTCTTCTTCCCTAACAACAGAGCTTTACGATCCGAAGACCTTCTTCGCTCACGCGGCGTCGCTCCGTCAGACTTTCGTCCATTGCGGAAGATTCCCTACTGCTGCCTCCCGTAGGAGTCTGGGCCGTGTCTCAGTCCCAGTGTGGCCGGTCACCCTCTCAGGCCGGCTACGCATCGTCGCCTTGGTGAGCCGTTACCTCACCAACTAGCTAATGCGCCGCGGGCCCATCCGTAAGTGACAGCCAAAGCCGCCTTTCAACCAAAGACCATGCGGTCTTCGGTGTTATCCGGTATTAGCTCCGGTTTCCCGGAGTTATCCCGGTCTTACGGGTAGGTTGCCCACGTGTTACTCACCCGTCCGCCGCTAACCAAACAAGAGCAAGCTCCTGTTCGGTTCGCTCGACTTGCATGTATTAGGCACGCCGCCAGCGTTCGTCCTGAGCCAGGATCAAACTCTCCATAGAAAGTTGATTGGCTTCTTTTCAGCTTCAGCACCGACACCGTAAGGTGTCGCAGCGCCTCCGCTTTTCTGAATTGACGCTTGCGTTTTGTTTAGTTTTCAAGGAACTTTAACACACTTTATATATTATACATATCAATTTATATGCTGTCAATATAATTTTTATATTTATTTAACAGCGACGTTTATTAATATAATACATATAAAAATGAAAGTCAATAAGTTTTTCTAAAAAATATTAAAAAGGCGTTTTTAAAATATAACGCCTTTCATCGGAAAATTCCGCTCCTAGCATTATTCTTTATCTTTCTACATTACAATATACTTATCGATAATGATTAACGCCGCGGCTCCCGGCACTCCTAGAAATCCGCATATGAACGACGTTACAAGATTGATCGGTATATGAATACTAAAATTCCCCCCGATTGCATTAATCACAAATAATGCCAACGCGCCAATGACCAGCCTGATCGCCCCATATCCTATAAACCGAAGCGCTTTTAATCGCGCGCCTACTAATAACAAAACGGCAATCATCGACAATAATAGAAGAATGACAACCTTTGGTTCCATTCTCTAACCCCCTTTTATTGCTTGTACTACAAAGGTATGATGAACGGGGGAAAAAAGAACAAAAAAATAAAGGAAGTTTAATTCACTCCCTTTAGTGATATACGTCGATGCTTTGCCTCACGAATGAGAAAAAAGTATTTTGCTTCTGTGATATGAAGCGCTACTAATACGTCCTCCGAAGGATCTACGCTCTTTTCAATGAGCCGTTTCTGCTCATACCATTCGTCTCTCATCGTCTGTAATTCCCTTACTAGCTTTAAATCAAACTCTTTTTTCAACCAGCCTTTCCGTCGCCATAACAAGTGACCCCCACCTCTTTCTATAACTCGCGGCGTCCTTCTAAGGCTTTTGAAAGCGTTACTTCATCAGCATATTCCAAATCGCCTCCCACTGGGAGACCATGGGCAATTCTTGTTATCTTAATTCCCGTCGGCTTTAATAACCGCGATATATACATCGCCGTCGCTTCCCCTTCAATGTTCGGGTTTGTCGCTAAAATCACTTCTTGTACCGTTTCGTCTTGCAGCCTTTTTAACAACTCGGCAATTTTTATATCTTCTGGGCCGATGCCCTCCATCGGTGAGATCGCCCCGTGCAGCACATGGTAAAGTCCATTATACTCTTTCATTTTTTCCATAGCAATGACGTCTTTCGGATCTTGCACGACACATATTGTCGTTTTGTCGCGCCTTTCATCTTTGCAAATATAGCAAGGGTCTGTATCCGTAATATGGCCGCAAATCGTACAATACTTAATATTGCGTTTGACGTCTACAAGCGCTTTAGCAAATTCCAGCACCGTATCTTCTTTCATCGTTAAAACAAAAAAGGCAAGACGAACCGCCGTTTTGGGCCCGATTCCGGGAAGCTTCATAAAACTGTCAATCAGTTTAGATATCGGCTCAGGATAATGCATAAAACTCCTCCTAGAATAATCCCGGAATATTCAATCCTTTTGTAAATTGTCCCATCATTTCGTTTGCAAGCTCATCCGCTTTTTTCAACGCATCATTGGTTGCTGCTAACACTAAATCTTGAAGCATTTCGATATCTTCCGGATCCACTACTTCCTCTTTAATTTTTACTTCCAAAATTTGTTTATGGCCGTTCGCAATCACCGTCACCATACCGCCTCCTGCGGTACCTTCTACTGTTTTTTCACCTAACTGCTCTTGTGCTTTCTGCATTTCCTTTTGCATTTTTTGCATTTGCTTTAACATTTTTTGCATATTTCCCATTCCACCACGCATCATCGTGTTTTCCTCCTTCATTCTTTAATTTCAATTAATTCCTCGCCAAACAGCCGCTTTGCTTCCGCTATTAGAAGATCTTCTTCCTCCTGTTCCTGTTTGGCTCCTTTTCCACGAATAAATTCTTCTCTTATCTTGCTCCATTCTTCTTCGGGAACAGCTACCATTTCAAAGCGTTTTTTCGTTAGTTCAAATAAAATGGCCTCTAAATTGTCTTTCACATAATTCGTGTTATCAGCAGCCATTTTGCAGTGAATCTCATACTTAAACTTTAACACAAACGCAGTTGGACTCGCGGCAACTGGCTCACTTTCCTGCAGTAAGGCCGCGTGAGATACTTTATGTTGCTTTTTCAGCGTATCCAGCATCTCGGCCCAATGGCTTTTGATCAGCGACAAATCTTGATGGGTCGCTTGCTTTAATATTTCGTAAATCCGGCCGACTGGTGTTTTATATCCTCCTGTTTTTAGCCCTTTTATTTGTTTTTTTGCTGGCGCGGAAGCTGCTGCTATCGCAGATACATTTTGCTCTTTAAGACGGCGCAGTTCCGCTTCCAAATATTCTACCCTTTTTATTAACGATTGAAGTTCTTCGGAAGGCGGCAATGCGTGTGAAGCTTGTTGATGGCAGAGCTTTACTAGCGCAACTTCCAAAAAAATGCGCGGATGATTCGTCCATTTCATCTCCTGCTGGCTTTTATTTAACACTTCAATCGTTTCATATAGGTCAGAGACCGGTACAGCCTCCGCCAGATGTTTAAACGCGTCGTCTACTATCGCGCCTTTTATCGCCCCATCTACATGAGGAGCTGTTTTGTAGAGCAAAAGATCGCGATAATAAAAAATTAAATCTTCGATAAGACGATTCGGATCTTTCCCTTGATCCATCATTTTTTCAAGCAACTGCAATACCGTTGCCGTATCTTTCTCATATATCGCCTGCACTAGCGAAGCTAATGTCGCAGAGGATACAGCTCCGGTCATAGCAAGGACGTCTTCAAGCAGCAACTGTCCGTCACTAAAGGAAATCGCTTGATCAAGCAAACTTAGCGCGTCGCGCATCCCACCATCGGCCGCACGCGCGATTGCTGACAACGCCTCATCGGCAGCTTCGATGCCTTGCTGACTGACGACATGTCTTAACCTTGCAACGATCGAAGGCAACGGAATTCTCCGAAAATCAAAGCGCTGACAACGGGAAATAATCGTAAGCGGAATTTTATGAGGCTCTGTTGTCGCTAATATAAAAATAACATGCTTCGGCGGCTCCTCTAGCGTCTTCAACAACGCGTTGAAAGCACCGATCGAAAGCATATGCACCTCATCAATAATATACACTTTGTACCGGACCGATGTCGGTGCAAATTTCACTTTATCGCGAATATCGCGGATTTCATCCACCCGGTTATTCGAAGCCGCGTCAATTTCCAGCACATCTGGAATGGCGCCGTTCGTAATGCCAATGCACGCCGGACATTCGTTGCACGGTTCCGCCGTCGGGGCATGCTCACAATTTACCGCTTTGGCAAAAATTTTGGCAGCGCTTGTTTTTCCTGTACCGCGCGGACCAGAAAACAAATAGGCATGAGATATTTTATTTTGAAGCAGGGCACTTTGCAATGTTTTCGTTACGTGTTCTTGACCGACTACATCCGCAAACCGCTGCGGCCGAAAAACACGATATAAAGCTTGATACGTCACGAAATGGCCCTCCTCTTTTTCTCGTCTCATTTATTATATAATGTCTTCGCCTTTTTTCAAAACAAGAAATAAAAAAACTCACTCGCAAGGAGTGAGTTCATGTCCTCTTTATGTAGGCCGTGCACCTTCTGTCGATTAGCTGCCCCAAGCGTTGCTCAAGCAGTTAGCTCAGCCCAGGCACCCCCGCGGCACATGGGAGCATCCGCTTACTGCTGCTTCCTTCCGGACCTGACAGGGTTCACGGAATCCCATTGCGCGGGACCCAGACGTCAACACCACTTACTTGAGACAGACCTTACAGCAGACTAACCTCGAGAAGGGATTCAGCCTCGCTAGAGCGGATTGCGAGTACAGGGCACCGCTACCTCCCCGCTTAGCACGGCAATATAAGTATAGCGGTTTTGCGAAAAAAATGCAATGACTGCGCGTTGTAATTTAATTGGAACTTTGCCCAACATTTTTCTTTTTCTCACGAAGCTTGCGGAAAAAATGGCTTAACATTTGCCCACATTCTTCGCCTAATACCCCGCTTGTTACTTCAGTCTGATGATTAAACCGCTCTTCTTGAAGTAAATTCATCAACGTCCCAGCACAGCCCCCCTTTGGGTCGCTAGCGCCGAACACAACGCGCTTGATGCGGGCAAGGACAATGGCGCCGGCACACATCGCACACGGCTCCAGCGTGACATATAATGTCGCATCTTCTAGGCGCCATGAACGTGTTGCCTTGCACGCTTCATCAATCGCCAAAATTTCTGCATGGGCAATGGCACGCTGTTCCGTTTCCCGCAAATTATGGGCGCGAGCAATAATATGGCCACCTTGGACAATGATCGCACCAATTGGAACTTCTCCTATTTGCTCCGCTTTTTTCGCTTCTTCTATAGCTAAACGCATATAGTATTCATCGTTTACCATTGCTAAACTCCTCGTAAAAACGGTCATTTCTGCTCTTTTTTCATCATAAAATATGAAGAACGAAGACGCAACTAGGAGGTAACGTATGCAAATCCACGTTGTACAAAGAGGACAAACGTTAAGTGGAATCGCGCAAGCGTATAATACGACTCCGGAAGACATCATTCGCGCAAACGAGTTGCCAAATCCTAACGATCTTGTCGTCGGCCAAGCAATAGTGATTCCAATCGTTGGCCGTTTTTACTGGGTGCAGCGCGGCGATAGTCTATGGTCGATTTCCCGCAAATTTTCTATTCCAATGCAGCGGCTTGCCGAAGTAAACCGTATTTCTCTTAACAGTCCTTTACAGGTTGGACAGCGGTTATATATCCCTCCAGGAACGAAGAGCAGGGCTGAATTTAACGGATATATCGAGCCTCGAGGAACGACTGTCAGCCCAGCTTTGGAGGAAAGCGCTCGTCAAGCCGCTCCATATTTGACTTATTTAGCCCCATTTCATTTTCAAATCCAGCGCAACGCAACACTGAAAGCGCCTCCGTTAAACAATTTCCCATCTATCGCCCGCGACAACCGCGTTACTTTAGTCATGGTCGTCACCAATATCGAAAACGATCAATTTAGCGATGAACTAGGAGCGCTGATTTTAAACAACGAATCACTGCAAAACCGGCTTTTAGAGAATATCGTCACGACCGCCAAAAGATACGGATTCCGCGATATCCACTTTGACATGGAATACTTGCGCCCTCAAGACCGCGAGGCGTACAATTCGTTTTTACGAAAAGCGAAGCGGCGATTCGAGCAAGAAGGATGGCTGATGTCTACGGCGTTGGCGCCGAAAACGAGCGCCACGCAAAAAGGCCGTTGGTATGAAGCGCACGACTACCGTGCCCACGGTCAAATTGCCGATTTTGTCGTCATTATGACATACGAATGGGGATATAGCGGCGGCCCGCCGATGCCGGTTTCTCCAATCGGCCCCGTCCGCAAGGTGCTCGAATATGCGATTTCCGAAATGCCTGCAAGGAAAATTTTAATGGGACAAAACTTATATGGTTATGACTGGACTCTTCCGTATGTTCCTGGCGGACCGTATGCGCGGGCGATCAGTCCGCAGCAAGCAATCCGTCTTGCCGCCCAATACAACGTTGCCATTCAATACGATACAAATGCGCAAGCTCCACATTTCCGCTATCGTGATGAAAACGGAAAAGAACACGAAGTTTGGTTCGAAGACGCCCGCTCCATTCAAGCAAAATTTAATTTAATTAAAGAGCTTGGCTTACGGGGAATGAGCTATTGGAAATTAGGATTAGATTTCCCGCAAAACTGGCTGCTTCTAACCGATAATTTTACTGTCGTAAAAAGATAAATACCTTTCCTCTCGCACTTGGAAACATGCCCAAGTGCGTTTTTTTATGTTAGAATAAAATTTGTTTGCTTACGAAGAAAGGGGAAATAGAGCATGAGGAACGTTCCATTTGTGGCGGTGGAAGGTCCGATTGGAGTAGGAAAAACCTCGTTAGCAGCAGCAATTGCTAAACAGTTTCATTACCATTTAGTAAAAGAGATTGTCGAGGAAAATCCATTTCTCGGGAAATTTTATGAAAATATGGAGGAATGGAGCTTCCAAACGGAAATGTTTTTCCTTTGTCATCGCTACAAACAATTAGAAGAGATTCAGCACCGTTTTCTCCAACAAAAAGTCCCAGTCGTCGCGGATTATCATATGATGAAAAACTTAATTTTCGCGAAAAAAACGTTAAAAGATCACCATTATCAAAAATATGAGAAAATATACAATATTTTAACCGAAGGTTTGCCGCAGCCCAATATCATCATTTACTTACATGCCAGCCTTGACACCTTGTTAACACGCATTCAACAACGAGGTCGTGATTTTGAAAAAAACATCGATCCGCTCTATTTACAGCAGCTTTGCACCGACTATGAAGAAATCTTTTCCCTATTTGAGCGGGAACATCCGCACGTCCCTGTCCTCCGCCTTAACGGAGATGAGCTTGACTTCGTTCAACGAAAAGAAGATTTACATTACATATTCGAACAAATAAACCATGTCGTAAAAGGAGTTTCATCATGATGAATTTACGTGAAAAATACCGCATTCCAGATCATGCAGTCATTACGATTGCCGGCACGGTCGGCGTTGGTAAATCGACGATGACAAAAGCATTGGCAAAAGCATTGAACTTCCGCACTTCATTGGAAAAAGTAGATACGAATCCTTACTTGGAGAAGTTTTACGGCGATTTTCAGCGCTGGAGTTTCCATTTGCAAATTTATTTCCTAGCTGAGCGGTTTAAAGAACAAAAGCGGATGTTTGAATACGGCGGCGGGTTTGTCCAAGACCGCTCTATTTATGAAGACGCCCATATTTTTGCGAAAATGCACTTTGAAAACGGGACAATGACAGCTGTTGATTACGAAACATATACAAGCTTATTCCAGGCAATGGTGATGACACCGTATTTTCCTCATCCCGATTTGCTTATTTATTTGGAAGGAAGTTTCGAAGAAGTGATGAAACGCATTCGTGAACGTGGGCGTCCAATGGAGCAAAAAACCCCCGTATCCTATTGGAAAGAGATGTACGAACGCTACGAGGCGTGGATTAACGAATTTAACATCTGCCCTGTGTTGCGTATAAATATTAACGAATACGACATTATCGAAGATGAGCGATCGATCGAACCAATTATTCAAAAAGCAGCAGCCATTATTCATGAATATGAACGCATAAAAAATAACCGCCATCGTTAGGCGGTTATTTTCTTGAAAATAAAAATTCGTTACGATAACGTAACGAATTGTTTCGGATAACAATCTCCACTTATGCGCGTTGGTACTCTTCATTTGCTTTCATGGCGGAGGAGGAGGGATTCGAACCCCCGCGCGCCTTGCGGCGCCTCTCGGTTTTCAAGACCGACCCCTTCAGCCAGACTTGGGTACTCCTCCGTGCCGACGTCATTCAATATAACATTATCACCGATAAAAGTCAACATCTTTGTATAGCGAAAGCGGGGGCAACCCCGCTTCGTTTTTTGGCTAGCGAATCACTTCCCTATTTCCCATGTATGGACGTAATACTTCCGGAATAACGACCGTTCCGTCTTCTTGCTGATAGTTTTCTAAAATAGCCGCAACTGTACGGCCGATAGCCAATCCTGAACCATTGAGCGTATGCACATATTCCGGCTTTGCTTTCGGGTCGCGGCGGAAACGGATATTGGCACGGCGTGCCTGAAACGCTTCAAAGTTGCTGCAAGAAGAAATCTCGCGATACGTTCCGTAGCTTGGCAGCCATACTTCGATATCGTAAGTTTTCGCTGCTGAAAAACCTAAATCGCCAGTGCACAAACAAACAACGCGATATGGCAGTCCGAGCAACTGCAAAATTCTCTCTGCCTGATTCGTCAGCTTTTCTAATTCATCATACGAATCTTCCGGCTTAACAAACTTTACCAGCTCCACTTTATTGAACTGATGCTGGCGAATCAGCCCTCTCGTGTCGCGTCCGGCAGAGCCAGCCTCAGCACGGAAACATGCACTGTAAGCCGCATAGTAAATCGGTAAATCTTCAGCCGATAAAATTTCATCGCGATGAAGATTTGTCACTGGCACTTCTGCCGTTGGAATGAGGAAGTAATCTTCCGTTTCGATACGAAATGCATCCTCTTCAAATTTTGGCAGTTGTCCTGTGCCTGTCATGCTGGCCCGGTTGACCAAATATGGCGGCAGCACTTCCTGATAACCGAACTCTTCAATATGCACATCAAGCATAAAGTTAATCAACGCGCGCTCCAAACGGGCACCTAGCCCTTTGTAAAAGACAAATCGGCTTCCTGTGACTTTCGCAGCCCGCTCAAAATCAAGAATGCCAAGTTGATCAGCAATTTCCCAATGTGGCTTTGGTTCAAACGAAAACGACCGCGGCTCTCCCCATTTGCGGATTTCCACATTGTCTTCTTCTGACTTGCCAACAGGCACCGATTCATGCGGAACGTTTGGAATAGACAACAACAGGGCATTTAGCTCCTCTTCCACTTGTCGGATTTCTTCATCCATCGCTTTAATGCGCTCACCAACTTCGCGCATTTGCGTAATCAGATGTTCCGCATCTTTTTTCTCGCGTTTTAGCACGGCGATTTGTTGTGATACTTCATTTCTTGTATTTTTTAGTTCTTCTGTTTTTGTAATCAGTTCGCGCCGCTTTTTGTCAAGCTCTTCGAAGCGATCCATATTCGCTAAATCTTCGCCGCGCTGTTGCAGTTTTTCTTTTACTTCTTGGAAATGGTTGCGTAAAAATTTGATATCGAGCATGAACAATACCTCCTTCGTTTATTATTATATAAAATAAAAACTCTCGTCCCAAAAAGGGACGAGAGTGATCCCGCGTTGCCACCCTTATTGAAGACAAGGTTGTCTTCCGCTTGCATCGATAACGGCGAAAAACCGAAAATGCTTACTAGCTTACGCATTCGGCATTTTACTCAAGGACGGATTCACAAGCGTTCCCCATCGGTTCGCACCATCCACCGACTCTCTGAAGAGAAACAGTCTTGCTACTAGTTCCTTTCATCGCTTTCGCGTTATACACTTTTGCCGATTACTTGTATCAATAATGTACTATAAGTTTTTCTCAAACGCAACCCGTTTTATGCTTTTGCTTCTTTCACCATATTAAGAAAATAGTGCGTCATGCGGTGGTCATCCGTCAATTCAGGATGGAATGAACACCCGAGAAACTGTCCTTGTCTTGCTGCGACAATGCGGTCCTCATATTTGGCTAAAATTTCGACGTCTTCGCCTACTTCCACGATATGTGGAGCACGGATAAATACACCGATAAAATCATCGGCAACCCCAGCAATCGAAAGTTCCGCTTCAAAACTTTCGCGCTGACGACCGAAAGAATTTCGCTCAACGGTAATATCCATCAGCCCTAAATGTGGTTCATCGTAGCCGACAATTCGTTTCGCCAGCAAAATTAACCCTGCACACGTGCCGAACATCGGTTTTCCTGCCGCCGCAAACTGTTTTAACGGCTCCATAAATCCGTATTTATCTATAAGCCGGCGCATCGTTGTACTCTCGCCGCCAGGAAGAATTAGACCATCCAATTCTGCAAGCTGGTCTGGTTTTTTTACGACAACTGCTTCCGCCCCACATGCTTCAATAGAGCGAACATGTTCTTGCACCGCACCTTGTAAGCCAAGTACACCAATTTTCATCGTCCCATTGCTCCTTCACTTACCAACCGCGCTCTTGCATCCGTTGTTCTGGCAATAATGATGCGACATCAATGCCTCGCATTGCGCCGCCCAACCCTTTCGATAAATGGGCAATTAACTCGTAGTCTTCGTAATGGGTGGTAGCTTCAACAATTGCTCGTGCATATTTTTCTGGATTTTCCGATTTGAAAATACCAGAGCCGACAAATACGCCGTCTGCCCCTAAGTGCATCATCAGCGCCGCGTCCGCTGGAGTCGCGACCCCGCCAGCGGCAAAGTTGACAACTGGAAGACGACCTAACCGCTTAATTTCGCGCAATACTTCGACAGGTGCCCCTAAATTTTTGGCCTCCGTCACTAATTCGTCTTCGCTCATGCTGACCACTTTGCGTATTTGTGCATTGACTTTACGCATATGCCGTACCGCTTCGACAATGTTTCCCGTTCCTGGTTCTCCTTTTGTCCGCAGCATCGATGCGCCTTCCGCAATGCGGCGCGCCGCCTCTCCTAAATCACGGCAGCCGCATACAAAAGGAACGGTAAATTGTCGTTTATCAATATGAAACTCTTCATCGGCTGGCGTTAATACTTCGCTTTCGTCAATATAGTCTACCCCTAGCGCCTCCAATACGCGTGCCTCTACGTAATGACCGATGCGTACCTTTGCCATCACAGGGATCGATACGGCTTTCATCACTTCCTCAACGACCGTTGGATCCGCCATGCGCGCTACGCCGCCAGCAGCGCGAATATCAGCGGGAACACGTTCTAACGCCATTACCGCTACTGCGCCGGCTGCCTCAGCAATTTTCGCTTGTTCCGCATTGACAACATCCATGATGACGCCGCCTTTTTGCATTTCTGCCATTCCTCGTTTGACACGGTCCGTACCCGTAGTTGCCATCTTTTATTCCCCCTTATTTCTATCTTAATACTGTGATAGATGGGTTAAAATATCACAGATTAGATGATTACATTTTTTTATTTTACCTCAATTTTTTTAAAAATCACAATAGAAAAAGCTCCCTCCAAAGGAAGAAGCTCTTAAAACCAGCCTTTGACCGTTTTTGCTACACTTGTCCATAGATCGCCAAACAATCCGCCGATTCCTCTCATCGTAAGCACAAACCAGTTCGCCTTTTCGACGCTCTCTTTTGTCACGATATTTACGCTCACATTTTTCTTCATTTCCGGACTTAAGAAGCTATATGAATCATCGCCTTTGTATTGCAATGTCATATATCCAACTTTTTCTCCTTTTTTTATCGGAGCCGTTAACTCGCCTTGATCGGTTAATTTTTTCTTATCGAAAACATAAACAGGGCGATAATTTTTTTCTTCGCCGCTTTTCACTAATACGGAGAGCGGCTTGTCCGTTACGATCGATACAGTCTTTTCTTTCCCCTTTACGACCGGAAGAGTTTTATTCCCTTTCAGTTGATATCCTTTCGGGTATAGTTCTTTCTTAGAGTAATTGCTGAATCCATAGTCAAACAGTTTCTGCGTCTCTTCGAAGCGAGCCTCCCTCGTTGATTTTCCACTGTTGTCTTTTGCGTTCATCACCACCGTGATGAAACGGACGCCGTCGCGCTTCACTGTCCCTGTAAAGCAATTTCCTGCAAATTCCGTATATCCTGTCTTTAAACCATCGACTCCTGGATAGGCATAAACCAATCCCGGCAGCATCCAGTTCCAGTTATCCATCTTAATTTCATCGTCTGTTCCTTCACGGAATGTTTTATGGGCGATACTTGCTGTTTTCAGCACTTCCGGATGATCCTTCAGTAAATAGTAGGCCAATGTTGCCATTGCCCGCGCCGACATCACATTTTCATCATTTACATCCGTTCCCTCTGAGTGGAAACCTTTTAAATCGTTATTGCTTAATCCAGTAGCATTGACAAACTTATAGTCTTTCAATCCTAATTGTTTCGCTTTTTCGTTCATCATTTTCACGAAATTTTTCTCGGAACCGCCGACAATCTCAGCAATCGCTACTGTGGCCCCGTTGGCTGAATAAATGGCCATTGCTTCGTAAAGTTCGCGAACCGTATATTTTCCATCTTTCCGCAACGGAACGTTCGACAAATCAC
This sequence comes from Parageobacillus genomosp. 1, assembly GCF_000632515.1. Taxonomy (GTDB): domain Bacteria; phylum Bacillota; class Bacilli; order Bacillales; family Anoxybacillaceae; genus Saccharococcus. The sequence continues at coordinate 3,553,613 of NZ_CM002692.1, read as the reverse complement.
GATCTTGTGAAAGGCGGTAAACGTAATCACTTGGCGTATATTGTTGATCCCATTTTACCCGTTTTTCCTTAATGGCATCTAGCAGTAAGTATTCGGTCATCATTTTTGTCATGCTGGCAATACCAAGAACAGTGTCAATGTTTTTTTGATACAAAATTCTCCCTGTTTCGGCATCCACCAAAATCGCCGCATCGGCATTAATATCCAATGCATCGCTTTCTGCTTTTGCTACCTGAAACGGCAATAAACCTAAACATAAGCAAACAATAAGGAAACCAATCATCATTTTTTGTCTGATTCTCTTCACTTTCGAACCCTCCTCACACAAACGTTATTGTAACATACCCGCTCACAAAAAAATAGACGGAGAAAATTTCTCCGCCTAAGTTAGGTAAATAGACGCATGAATGAACTACCTACCGATAAACTTCGTTAGAAATAGGAGTTTGTTAAGAAATAGAATAGTTTGGCGCTTCTTTCGTAATTTGCACGTCATGTGGATGGCTTTCACGCAATCCGGCACCCGTCATTCGGATAAATTGCGTTTTTTCGCGCAGTTCTTCTAAATTTCTTGTTCCGCAATATCCCATTCCTGAGCGCAGGCCGCCGACAAGCTGATAAATAGTGTCCGCTAACGGTCCTTTGTACGGAACGCGTCCTTCGATTCCTTCCGGGACAAATTTTTTGTTGTCTTCTTGAAAATAACGGTCTTTGCTGCCTCGTTCCATGGCAGCGACCGAACCCATTCCACGGTACACTTTAAACCGTCTTCCTTGATAAATTTCCGTTTCCCCAGGGCTTTCCGATACGCCGGCCAAAAGGCTACCCAACATGACGGCATGGGCTCCCGCCGCTATCGCCTTCACGATGTCGCCGGAATATTTAATTCCGCCATCGGCGATAATCGGGACACCATATTTGCGCGCCTCTGTCGCACAGTCGTATATCGCCGTAATTTGCGGCACCCCGACCCCGGCGACGACACGTGTCGTACAGATGGACCCAGGTCCGATCCCGACTTTAACAATGTTGGCGCCTGCCTCGATCAAGTCGCGTGTCGCCTCCGCTGTCGCGACATTGCCCGCGATAATATTTAAATCTGGATATTGCTCGCGAATTTTACGGACGGTCTCGAGGACACCTTTCGAATGGCCGTGCGCCGTGTCCACGACAATGACGTCCACGTTTGCCTCGACCAGCTTTTTCACGCGGACCATCGTATCAGCGGTCACGCCGACAGCAGCCCCGACAAGAAGACGTCCTTGGGCATCCTTAGCGGAGTTTGGAAATTCAATGACTTTTTCAATATCTTTAATGGTAATAAGTCCCTTCAATACCCCATTTTCATCAACGAGCGGCAGTTTTTCAACTTTATACTTTTGCAAAATCTTTTCCGCTTCTTCCAGCGTTGTCCCGACAGGCGCAGTGATTAAATTTTCCTTTGTCATTACATCGGCGATTTTAATGGAATAATCTTGGATAAAACGCAAATCACGGTTTGTAATAATGCCGACAAGCTTTTGTTCTTTCTCATTATTCACAATTGGTACACCGGAAATTCGGTATTTGCTCATTAAATGTTCTGCATCATACACTTGATGCTCAGGGGTCAAGAAAAATGGGTCGGTAATAACTCCCCGTTCCGAACGTTTCACTTTATCGACTTGCTCGGCTTGTTGCTCAATGGACATGTTTTTATGAATAATACCAAGACCGCCTTGTCTTGCCATGGCAATCGCCATTTCTGCTTCCGTGACCGTATCCATTCCTGCGCTAATGATCGGAATATTCAATTGCAGCGTTTCGCTTAATTTCGTCTTCACATCGACATCACGAGGCAATACATCGGATTTGGCAGGAATGAGAAGCACGTCGTCAAACGTTAATCCTTCTTTTACAAATTTCGATTCCCACATGTTTTCTCCCCCTTGTCCGGAAATTATTATTAGTAGCTTAACAACTGGTTAAACTACTGTCAAGGAGTATAGAAAATGTTCAACTTTTCAGTTATTTCCACTAAGATTAGGATAATAAGGAGGATAGAAATGTTTGATTACGGAAACATGCAAAACAAATTTATTATCTTTCATTCGTCCGATACAGCCCAACAGCTTCTTTACCGGTGCTATGTTGAACAAGAACGGACAGATGCCGTGCAAAAAAGCTATATGAACTGTTATCCGTTTCTTTATTATTTAGAACACGGACAAAGCTTTTATACAACGGCACGTCATGCTCCGCTGTCGATCAAGCCTGTTCTCTTATTTTATGGGATGATACAGCTTTTAAAGGCTTGTCTCCTTACCGTCGATGCAGATTATCCTGAATCCACTTCTGTCTTAGCACACGGAGTATCGACAAGGAAAAGAAAGAAACAAGGCTATGAATTTTTGGATGATGAAGTAAAAGTGCAAAAGAACGGATTGTTTACTCATTTTTCTGAAAAAATGTTTCATGTGAAACAGCTAACAGGGGAAAAATTTCGCATGGGCATACTGCTGCAACGAATATGTGAGCTACATGATATGTTTTCGCTATTGAGCGGCAATAAAAAAATATTTTCTTTAAAAGTAATACATAGCTCTTCGAATCATTCCATCGCCATTCCAAAAGAAATTTTAGATTATTATCATATGACGTTAAATCGATTTATTGATTACATAGAGCAAGAATGGCATTTTTTAAACATAACATTTGCCAAAGAGGAAGAGCGTTTCCTTCATTTCCATGTAGAATCACCGTTACAGCCAATTGGTTGTGAACCATTTTTATTTCATTTAAACGGAACATATTACATTCCTACTAAAAGGGAAAAAATATTTATGCTTCCCGAAATCATTGCCCATTATTTATTACTATACAATTTAAGCATGATCTCCCGGTACGAAACGGAGTGGTGGAGCGAGTTATTGCACTCCTATCCAAGCAAAGCATATATATTGATCGTTCAATTTTTATCTTTAACCGCAGAGAAAGTACCGTTATTGCTTTACCAATACTTAATAAAAAAATTTCATTCCCTTGACTCTTAAGAAATGAAAAAGCATCCTACCTCTTAAATAGGCAGGATGCTTTATAAACATAATTGCCTAGCGACGACCTACTCTTGCAGGGGCGCTGGCCCCAACTACCATCGGCGCTGGAGAGCTTAACTTCCGTGTTCGGGATGGGAACGGGTGTTTCCTCTCCGCCATTGTCACTAGGCAAGCTGTTCAATTGGACATGTATTATTATATCCATCTGATCGATTTTGTCAAGAAGGAGTTCATTCCTTCAAAACTAGATAACCGTCTGTTGGGAAGAAGCCGTGCGTCCTGCGCTTTTCGTGGTTAAGTCCTCGATCGATTAGTATCCGTCAGCTGCACGTGTCGCCACGCTTCCACCTCGGACCTATCGACCTCGTCATCTTCGAGGGATCTTACTCGCTTACGCGATGGGAAATCTCATCTTGAGGGGGGCTTCACGCTTAGATGCTTTCAGCGCTTATCCCTTCCGCACATAGCTACCCAGCGGTGCCCCTGGCGGGACAACTGGTACACCAGCGGTGCGTCCATCCCGGTCCTCTCGTACTAAGGACAGCTCCTCTCAAATTTCCTACGCCCGCGACGGATAGGGACCGAACTGTCTCACGACGTTCTGAACCCAGCTCGCGTACCGCTTTAATGGGCGAACAGCCCAACCCTTGGGACCGACTACAGCCCCAGGATGCGATGAGCCGACATCGAGGTGCCAAACCTCCCCGTCGATGTGGACTCTTGGGGGAGATCAGCCTGTTATCCCCGGGGTAGCTTTTATCCGTTGAGCGATGGCCCTTCCATACGGAACCACCGGATCACTAAGCCCGACTTTCGTCCCTGCTCGACCTGTCCGTCTCGCAGTCAAGCTCCCTTGTGCCTTTGCACTCTCCGAATGATTTCCAACCATTCTGAGGGAACCTTTGGGCGCCTCCGTTACCTTTTGGGAGGCGACCGCCCCAGTCAAACTGCCCACCTGACACTGTCTCCCACCCCGGTAAGGGGTGCGGGTTAGAATTTCAATACCGCCAGGGTGGTATCCCACCGGCGCCTCCACCGAAGCTGGCGCTCCGGCTTCCCAGGCTCCCACCTATCCTGTACAAGCGATACCAAAATTCCATATCAGGCTGCAGTAAAGCTCCACGGGGTCTTTCCGTCCTGTCGCGGGTAACCTGCATCTTCACAGGTAGTATGATTTCACCGGGTCTCTCGTTGAGACAGTGCCCAAGTCGTTACACCTTTCGTGCGGGTCGGAACTTACCCGACAAGGAATTTCGCTACCTTAGGACCGTTATAGTTACGGCCGCCGTTTACTGGGGCTTCGGTTCGCACCTTCGCTTGCGCTAAGCGCTCCCCTTAACCTTCCAGCACCGGGCAGGTGTCAGCCCCTATACTTCGCCTTTCGGCTTCGCAGAGACCTGTGTTTTTGATAAACAGTCGCTTGGGCCTTTTCACTGCGGCTCCCTCGGGCTATTCACCCAAGAGAGCACCCCTTCTCCCGAAGTTACGGGGTCATTTTGCCGAGTTCCTTAACGAGAGTTCTCCCGCGCACCTTAGGATTCTCTCCTCGCCTACCTGTGTCGGTTTGCGGTACGGGCACCTCTCACCTCGCTAGAGGCTTTTCTTGGCAGTGTAGGATCGGGGACTTCGGGACCAAAGGTCCCTTCGCCATCACGGCTCCGCCTTCACGCCAGACGGATTTGCCTATCTGGCAGCCTAACCGCTTGGACAGGCTATTCCAGCAGCCTGCTCGCCCTACCTTCCTGCGTCCCCCCATCGCTCAAACGGTGAGGAGGTGGTACAGGAATCTCTACCTGTTGCCCATCACCTACGCCTTTCGGCCTCGGCTTAGGTCCCGACTAACCCTGAGCGGACGAACCTTCCTCAGGAACCCTTAGGCTTTCGGTGCAGAGGATTCTCACCTCTGTTTTCGCTACTCACACCGGCATTCTCACTTCTAAGCGCTCCACGAGTCCTTCCGGTCTCGCTTCGACGCCCTTAGAACGCTCCCCTACCGATGACCAACGGTCATCCCACAGCTTCGGTGGCACGTTTAGCCCCGGTACATTTTCGGCGCAGAGTCACTCGACCAGTGAGCTATTACGCACTCTTTAAATGGTGGCTGCTTCTAAGCCAACATCCTGGTTGTCTGGGCAACTCCACATCCTTTTCCACTTAACGTGCACTTAGGGACCTTAGCTGGTGATCTGGGCTGTTTCCCTCTCGACCACGGATCTTATCACTCGTAGTCTGACTCCCAAGGATAAGTCATTGGCATTCGGAGTTTGACTGAGTTCGGTAACCCGATGAGGGCCCCTAGCCCAATCAGTGCTCTACCTCCAAGACTCTTCCCTTGAGGCTAGCCCTAAAGCTATTTCGGGGAGAACCAGCTATCTCCAGGTTCGATTGGCATTTCACCCCTACCCACACCTCATCCCCGCACTTTTCAACGTGCGTGGGTTCGGGCCTCCAGTAGGTGTTACCCTACCTTCACCCTGGACATGGGTAGATCACCTGGTTTCGGGTCTACGACGACGTACTCAACGCCCTATTCAGACTCGCTTTCGCTGCGGCTCCGTCTCTTCGACTTAACCTCGCACGTCATCGTAACTCGCCGGTTCATTCTACAAAAGGCACGCCATCACCCATGAACGGGCTCTGACTACTTGTAGGCACACGGTTTCAGGTTCTCTTTCACTCCCCTTCCGGGGTGCTTTTCACCTTTCCCTCACGGTACTGGTTCACTATCGGTCACTAGGGAGTATTTAGCCTTGGGAGATGGTCCTCCCTGCTTCCGACGGGATTCCCCGTGTCCCGCCGTACTCAGGAGCCACTCGGGAGGGAACGAAGTTTCGACTACAGGGCTATCACCTTCTCTGGCGGGCCTTTCCAGACCGCTTCGTCTACCCCGTTCCTTTGTCACTCCCATGTGAGTGGTCCTACAACCCCAAGAGGCAAGCCTCTTGGTTTGGGCTGTTCCCGTTTCGCTCGCCGCTACTCAGGGAATCGCTTTTGCTTTCTTCTCCTCCGGGTACTGAGATGTTTCAGTTCCCCGGGTGTGCCCTCCATACCCTATGGATTCAGGTATGGATACTGTCCCATTACGGACAGTGGGTTTCCCCATTCGGACATCTCCGGATCAACGCTTGCTTACAGCTCCCCGAAGCGTTTCGGCGTTTGCCCCGTCCTTCATCGGCTCCTAGTGCCAAGGCATCCACCGTGCGCCCTTTCTAACTTAACCAACATTGCGCTTCTCGGCTTCTTCCTTTCGGTTATCTAGTTTTCAAGGAACGAGACTACTTCTTGAGTCTGCTTCTTTGCTGCCTTGCGCCGAGGAATCCAGCTTCTTTGAATTCACTAGAAGACGCAGGCGCAAAACGGATTAATTGAAGAGAACATAAATATGTTCCCTCAAAACTGAACAAACCCGAAGCGTCCTTCGCTTTTCGCACTGTCTAGCTTCGGCTCCTAGCCCCTCGGGCCGCTTCGGTCTCGCTGCGGCGGCAACAGCCTCCTCGCGAGCCCTCCAGCGCCTGTCGGGGCTAACCAGTCGCCTTCGCCTTTCGTATCATCCTTAGAAAGGAGGTGATCCAGCCGCACCTTCCGGTACGGCTACCTTGTTACGACTTCACCCCAATCACTTGCCCCACCTTCGGCGGCTGGCTCCCAAACGGGTTACCTCACCGACTTCGGGTGTTGCAAGCTCTCGTGGTGTGACGGGCGGTGTGTACAAGGCCCGGGAACGTATTCACCGCGGCATGCTGATCCGCGATTACTAGCGATTCCGGCTTCATGCAGGCGAGTTGCAGCCTGCAATCCGAACTGAGAGCGGCTTTTTGGGATTCGCTCCCCCTCGCGGGTTCGCAGCCCTTTGTACCGCCCATTGTAGCACGTGTGTAGCCCAGGTCATAAGGGGCATGATGATTTGACGTCATCCCCACCTTCCTCCGATTTGTCATCGGCAGTCACCTTAGAGTGCCCAACTGAATGCTGGCAACTAAGGTCGAGGGTTGCGCTCGTTGCGGGACTTAACCCAACATCTCACGACACGAGCTGACGACAACCATGCACCACCTGTCACCCTGTCCCCCCCGAAGGGGGAACGCCCTATCTCTAGGGTTGTCAGGGGATGTCAAGACCTGGTAAGGTTCTTCGCGTTGCTTCGAATTAAACCACATGCTCCACCGCTTGTGCGGGCCCCCGTCAATTCCTTTGAGTTTCAGCCTTGCGGCCGTACTCCCCAGGCGGAGTGCTTAACGCGTTAGCTGCAGCACTAAAGGGTTTGACCCCTCTAACACTTAGCACTCATCGTTTACGGCGTGGACTACCAGGGTATCTAATCCTGTTTGCTCCCCACGCTTTCGCGCCTCAGCGTCAGTTACAGACCAGAGAGCCGCCTTCGCCACTGGTGTTCCTCCACATCTCTACGCATTTCACCGCTACACGTGGAATTCCGCTCTCCTCTTCTGCACTCAAGTCCCCCAGTTTCCAATGACCCTCCACGGTTGAGCCGTGGGCTTTCACATCAGACTTAAGAGACCGCCTGCGCGCGCTTTACGCCCAATAATTCCGGACAACGCTCGCCCCCTACGTATTACCGCGGCTGCTGGCACGTAGTTAGCCGGGGCTTTCTCGTTAGGTACCGTCACCGTACCGCCCTATTCGAACGGTACTTCTTCTTCCCTAACAACAGAGCTTTACGATCCGAAGACCTTCTTCGCTCACGCGGCGTCGCTCCGTCAGACTTTCGTCCATTGCGGAAGATTCCCTACTGCTGCCTCCCGTAGGAGTCTGGGCCGTGTCTCAGTCCCAGTGTGGCCGGTCACCCTCTCAGGCCGGCTACGCATCGTCGCCTTGGTGAGCCGTTACCTCACCAACTAGCTAATGCGCCGCGGGCCCATCCGTAAGTGACAGCCAAAGCCGCCTTTCAACCAAAGACCATGCGGTCTTCGGTGTTATCCGGTATTAGCTCCGGTTTCCCGGAGTTATCCCGGTCTTACGGGTAGGTTGCCCACGTGTTACTCACCCGTCCGCCGCTAACCGAACAAGAGCAAGCTCCTGTTCGGTCCGCTCGACTTGCATGTATTAGGCACGCCGCCAGCGTTCGTCCTGAGCCAGGATCAAACTCTCCATAGAAAGTTGATTGGCTTATTTTAAATATTGTCCAGCTTCGGCTCCTAGCCCCTCGGGGCTAATCAGTCGCCTCCGCTTTTCTTATTGACGCTTGCGTTTTGTTTAGTTTTCAAGGAGCTTTTATCTCTTAATGATGACAGCTATTAAATAGTAACTCATAGACAATTAAAAGTCAACACTTTTTTACAAATTTTTTTATCAGCGAAACATCTTTTGAATCAAGCAAAATTGATTCTATCATTTTTGCCTTTCATATTCAACAGTATTTTTAAGAAAAATATTCATCCGCTAGCATTATTAATTAATAATTTCTTCGATATATATATCTCGATGTTCACTTAGAGAAAGAAATTCCTCTTTGTTGGCTAGTTTAACAATTGGTCTTGTCGGCTCTTCCGGCTGTATAAAAATAATTTCTCCTATTTCGTCGTTTGATAATTTAACTAGCGTTCCTGTTTGAAAGCTGACTAAATGATCTAGCAGCACTTTTATTGCCTCCATGCTTAATTTGCCAAATTGTTCGATTTGCATTTTTTCCAGCGCTTTAAAAGGTGACTGTTTACGTCGATAAAGGCGCTCGGAAGTCATTGCATGATAAACGTCTGCTACCGCCACTATTTTGCTATATGGGTGAATTTGCTGGTCACGAATGCCAAACGGATAGCCGCTTCCGTCATTGCGTTCATGGTGCTGCAATACCGCCAGCTTTGCTTCTTGTTTTAAAGCTGTTATTCTTTGTACCATTCGATAGCCAAATACGCTATGTTGCTGTACTTCTTTGTATTCGCTAGTAGTAAGCGCGGACCGCTTTGTTAAAATCCTTTTGTCCACCTTCGCCATTCCACAGTCAGACAATACACCGGCAAGCGCGATTTGATAACAATCCCCTCTGCTATAATCCATTTGTTTTGCTAAAAAACCTGCTAACAACCCGACACTAACAGCATGGTGATATAAATAATCTTCTGTTGTCGCATAACGGTATAAGATTAACAATTCCCTCTTATTCTGTATAAATTTATCCAGTAGTGGAATAATCATATCTCTAACTTCGGCGATGTCAATCGGGGAGCCAGATTGCCATGACTGAAACGCTTTTTTATATTTTTGAACCGCTTTTAAGTAAAGAGATATCAGATGTTCACCGTTTATAGCACCTTCATGGTACGCTTCAGACAATTCCGTCGGCCGAAACGGCTCGCCGTTTGCTAAAATTGGCTCGACACATACTTCCCCAATTAAAAATTTTTCTAATACGTTTAATAGCGTTGATGTCACTACCGTACTTTTTGGCATAATTGGTTTTTTCGTTTTCCCTAGCACATCTTCGGCAAGAATACATCCTTCTTGCAATTGGTGAAGCTTTACCCGAATCATCACTATACACTCCTATATTTTGTTCGTGCAATTTTATACTAACATTATTAGGAAATCAGTTGTAGTACTTTATGCATATAAAATATAAAAAAGAAAGGTGTCCCGAAAGCAAAGTTTCGGACACCTATATTATTTATGATAAATGATCCTCTTCCTCTTTTTCTTCTATTGGAACTTTCGCTACCGTAGCAACATATTCATGCTCATTTTCTTCCGATAGACGAATTAATTTTACCCCTTGCGTATTTCTTCCTACTCGTGAAATATCGCTGACAGCAATGCGAATGAGGATGCCGCTTGTCGTGATGAGCATTAAATCTTCGTCTCCGTTGACCGTTTTCACCGCAACAACCGGACCGTTTTTCTCCGTCACATTACATGTTTTAATTCCTTTTCCGCCGCGGCTTTGCAGACGATATTCAGAGGCAGGGGTGCGCTTGCCGTATCCGTTTTTCGTCACGACTAATACGTCGCAATCATCCTCTAAAATGTCCATGCCTACTACTTCATCATCCTCATCAAGCGTGATCGCCTTCACTCCCGTTGCACTCCGTCCCATTGTGCGCACATCGGTTTCCGGAAAACGAATAAGCATTCCGTTTTTCGTCCCGACGATAATATGTTTCGATCCATCCGTTAACTTAACCGAAATCAACTCGTCCCCTTCGCGCAGATGGATTGCGATCAAACCGTTGTTTCGAATATGGGCGAAAGCAGAAAGTGGGCAACGCTTGGCAATGCCTTCTTTTGTTGTAAAGAACAAATATAGATTGTCGTCAAATTCGTCATGAATAGGGATAATCGTATTAATCCACTCATCTTTATCCAGTTCTAAAAGATTAATAAGCGGAAGGCCTTTCGCGGTCCGACCGAATTCCGGAATTTCATATCCTTTTGCCCGATATACTTTGCCTTTATTCGTAAAGAATAAAATGGTATCATGAGTCGACGTAATCAAAAGATGTTCGACAAAATCGTCTTCGGTCGTATGCATGCCTTGGACGCCCCGTCCGCCTCGTTTTTGACTTTTATACGTCGAAACAGGAAGTCTTTTAATATAACCTTTATGCGTAAGCGTAATGACGATGTTTTCACGCGGAATTAAATCTTCATCGTCAAATTCTTCGACTCCTCCAACGACGATTTCGGTTCTCCGCTCATCGTTAAACCGCTCTTTAATTTCCGTTAGTTCATCACGAATAATTTGCAGCACCTTTTCCTCATCTGCTAAAATCGCTTTTAATTCAGCGATGAAACGGACAAGATCTTGATATTCTTGTTCAATTTTTTCGCGTTCTAACCCTGTCAATCGTTGCAAACGCATGTCTAAAATCGCCTGAGCCTGTCTTTCACTGAGTGAAAATTGTTTCATCAGCCCTTCCCTAGCGATTTCTGTCGTTTGCGAGCTACGGATTAGGTTAATCACCTCGTCAAGGTGATCAAGAGCAACGCGAAGGCCCTCTAAAATATGGGCACGGGCTTCCGCCTTTTTCAGCTCATAAGCTGTCCGGCGACGGATTACTACTTTCTGATGTTCCAAATAATACTCCAGACATTCCTTCAAATTTAACACTTTCGGCTGACCATCAACAAGCGCAAGCATATTAATGCCAAAGCTTGTTTGCAAAGCCGTATGTTTATATAGATTGTTTAAAATGACTTTGGCGTTGGCATCGCGGCGCACTTCGATGACAATCCGCATTCCGCTCCGGTCCGACTCGTCGCGTAAATCGGTAATGCCGTCAATTTTCTTTTCGCGGACAAGCTCCGCGATACGTTCAATTAATTTTGCCTTGTTCACTTGATAAGGAAGCTCGCGGACGATGATCGTTTCCTTTCCATTGGACTGCTGTTCGATCTCCACTTTCGCACGCAATGTAATCGAGCCGCGTCCTGTTTCGTATGCTTTACGAATGCCACTGCGGCCGATAATTTGCCCCGCCGTCGGAAAATCCGGTCCTGGAATGTATTCCATTAAATCGGCTACCGTCATATCAGGATTTTTGCTTAATGCCAAAATGGCATCGATGACTTCGCCGAGCTGATGTGGCGGAATGTTTGTCGCCATCCCTACCGCAATTCCAGATGAGCCGTTTACTAATAAGTTAGGAAAGCGCGACGGCAAAACGACTGGTTCCTTTTCCGAACCGTCGTAGTTATCTTGATAATCGATCGTGTCTTTGTTGATGTCACGCAACAGTTCCATCGCGATTTTGGACATGCGCGCTTCTGTATAGCGCATCGCGGCAGCCGCGTCGCCGTCAATCGATCCGAAGTTTCCGTGCCCATCAACAAGCATGTAGCGATAGTTAAAATCTTGTGCCATGCGAACCATCGTGTCGTATACGGCTGCATCGCCGTGCGGATGGTATTTCCCGATGACTTCGCCGACGATGCGGGCCGACTTTTTGTATGGTTTGTCCGCGGTCATGCCAAGATCATGCATCGCATATAAAATGCGGCGATGCACAGGTTTTAGCCCGTCACGCACATCAGGCAATGCCCGCGATACGATGACGCTCATCGCATAATCGAGAAACGAGGAACGCATTTCCTGGCTAATATTGACTTCACGGATACGCGGATGTTGATTTTCTGCCATTCATAAAAACCTCCCTTATAAAAAAATTTGGAGTGGGGAGGGTGATTGCTCAACACTCTCCAAACTAAATATCTAAATTTCTTACATACCTTGCGTTTTCTTCGATAAATTGTCTTCGTGGTTCTACTTTGTCTCCCATCAAAATTTCAAACGTTTCATCAGCTTCAATGGCATCTTGCAAACTAACTTGAAGCAGCGTTCTTGTCTCCGGGTTCATCGTTGTTTCCCATAACTGCTCTGGGTTCATCTCGCCAAGACCTTTATAACGTTGAATCGTCGGTTTTGGGTTTTCCGGCAATTCCGCAAGAATTTTCTCCAACTGCCGGTCGTTATAGGCGTACCTTACTTGTTTGCCTTGCTCAATTTTATAAAGCGGCGGTTGGGCGATGTATACATATCCCCGCTCGATAAATTCGCGCATATAACGGTAAAAGAATGTAAGCAGCAATGTGCGAATATGGGCGCCATCGACGTCCGCATCGGTCATAATAATGATTTTATGGTAGCGCGCTTTTGTAATATCGAAGTCTTCACCAATTCCCGTGCCCAGTGCAGTAATAATGGCACGAACTTCATTGTTCGATAAAATTTTATCCAGGCGTGCTTTCTCGACGTTAATAATTTTCCCGCGCAGCGGTAAAATCGCTTGGAAATGACGGTCCCGTCCTTGTTTGGCCGAACCGCCGGCAGAGTCTCCTTCCACAACATACAGCTCGCTAATCGAAGGATCTTTTGATGAGCAATCAGCCAATTTCCCAGGCAAGTTGGAAATTTCGAGCGCACTTTTCCGTCGTGTCAGCTCGCGCGCTTTTTTTGCCGCTACGCGCGCTCGGGCCGCCATCATTCCTTTTTCGACGATTTTTCGAGCTATGGTCGGATGTTCTAGTAAAAAGGTTTCAAATTGCTCCGAAAACACCGCGTCGGTAACCGTCCGAGCGTCGCTGTTTCCAAGCTTTGTTTTCGTTTGTCCTTCAAACTGCGGGGACGGGTGCTTAATCGAAACGATTGCTGTTAACCCCTCACGGACATCTTCGCCAATTAAATTAGGATCATTCTCTTTAAAAATTTGCTGTTTGCGTGCGTAATCGTTAATAATGCGCGTCAGCGCCATTTTAAAACCGGATTCATGCGTTCCGCCTTCGTGTGTATGAATGTTGTTCACAAATGAATAAATATTGCTGCTATAGCTGTCGTTGTATTGAAGCGCAATTTCGACATGAATACCGTCGCGTTCACCGACGATATAAATCGGCTCTTCATGAAGCACTTCGCGCGTGCGATTTAAATGTTTAACGTAAGATTGAATACCGCCTTCGTAGCAATATTCATTTTTTCGATTTTCTACCCGCTTATCTTCGAGCGTAATTTTCAAGCCGCGGTTTAAAAAAGCAAGCTCACGAAGACGAGTTGCCAACGTTTCATAATCGAATTCGGTCGTTTCTGTAAAAATTTCCGGATCAGGTTTAAAATGAGTGGTAGTGCCTGTCCGATCTGTGTCGCCAATCACTTGCAAATCGGTGCAAGGAACGCCGCGCTGATATTTTTGATAATGTATTTTCCCATCTCTGTATACGTATACCTCCAATTCTTCCGACAAAGCGTTAACGACAGAAGCGCCAACTCCATGCAGTCCACCCGACACTTTATAACCGCCGCCGCCAAACTTGCCCCCGGCGTGCAAGACGGTCATGATTACTTCAACAGCTGGGCGTCCCATTTTCTCTTGAATGTCAACGGGAATGCCACGACCGTTATCCGCAACAGTAATGCTGTTATCTTTTTCGATCGTCACGTTAATTTCCGTACAATAACCAGCTAATGCTTCGTCAATGCTGTTGTCAACAATCTCCCATACGAGATGATGCAGCCCATTTGGCCCCGTCGAACCAATATACATTCCAGGGCGTTTTCGAACCGCTTCCAACCCTTCGAGCACTTGAATTTGGCTTGCATCATACGTATGTTCGACTTTTTGTTCCATTTTCATGTCAAATCACCTACGCTTTCTTTCCAAACGTTCAAAGCATTAATGACAGGAAGGGGCGGTTATGGAACCAGAATGCACTTTATAAATGGCGGCTTCCTTAATGATGTCATGTTTAATCCCGTCAATGCTTGTTGTCGTCACAAATGTTTGTACTTTTCGCCGGATCGTATCAAGGAGGTGGGTTTGCCGAAAGTCGTCAAGTTCTGATAGCACATCATCCAGTAAAAGAATGGGGTAATCGCCAAGTTCAGAGAAAATTAATTCAATTTCCGCCAACTTGACAGATAACGCTGTTGTGCGTTGTTGTCCTTGAGAACCAAATGTTTGCACATTTTTTCCATTTACAATAAATGAAATATCATCACGATGCGGGCCAGCGAGCGTCATTCCCCGCTGAATTTCCCTCTCCTTTATTGTAGCAAACTTTTCGCTATATGCTTCTATTATTCTCGACAATTCTACCTTTTCTGATACATCAATAGACGGCTCATATTGAATTTGCAACCGTTCTAATCCGCGGCTAATTTCATGGTGAATGGGCGCTGCCCATTTTTCGAGCAAAAACAAAAATTCATGGCGCTTTAGCGTAATTTTCGCCGCCAGCGGAATCAGCTGCTCTGTTAAAATATCTAATATCGTTTCATCTTGCCGCTCGCGTGTCTGCAGCATTTTTAAACAGTGGTTGCGCTGCTGCAAAATCTTTTGATATTGACTCAAATCATGTATATAAACGGGGGAAACTTGCCCGATTTCCATATCGATAAAACGGCGTCTTACTTGCGGACTTCCCTTCACTAAGTTTAAGTCTTCTGGGGCAAACATCACGACATTTAAATGGCCGACGTACTGGCTTAGCCGCTGCTGTTCCATATGGTTGCATTTCGCCTTTTTTCCTTTTTTTGAAATGATTAATTCGAGCGATAACGATCCGTGTTTTTTTACTGCCTTTCCTACTATTTTAGCATAGTCTTCATTCCAGCGAATAAGCTCTTTGTCGTTTGTCGTGCGATGCGACTTCGCCATCGCCAATACATAGATAGCCTCCATCATATTTGTTTTTCCTTGAGCATTTTCCCCCAAAATAATATTTACATTGTTCGTAAATTCCAATGTTTGGCTTTCATAATTACGATAATTTTTTAATGATAAGTGTGTTAGAAACAACAGCTCTTCACCTACTCTGCCTTCGTTACGATAAACGTGCCTAATCCTTCAATCTCGACTTTATCGCCATTTTTTAGTTTTCTTCCGCGCCGGTCTTCTCTTTCTCCGTTGACAAACACTTCATTTGTTTGCAGGAACCATTTTACTGCACCACCTGTACCGACGGCTTGAATAAGTTTGAGCAATTGTCCAAGCGTAATTGTTTCCGTTGTAATCGCTACTTTTTTCTCCATCTGTTCATCGCTCGCTTTCTTAAAACTGCCCATTCTTTTATTTTAACGAAAAAATGACATACTATCAAAGAAAGCTGCTATTATGGTAGCAGCTTTCTTCAACATTAATACGTTCTTACCGGCAAGATAAGCTGAAGCATCGAATCGCTATGCAAAGGACGAAGCAAAAACGGCCGCATCGCGCCAGTAAAGCTGATTTTAATATCAGTGCCATCGAGCGCTTTAAGCGCATCCATCATATATTTTGCGCTAAAGGAAATTTTTAATTCCTCTCCCTCAACGGATTCGCTTTGAATTTCTTCCGTTACTTTTCCGATTTCCGGAGAAACGGAAGAAATTTCAATAATGCCGTCATTTAGTGTGGTTAGTTTTACCACGTTGTTTCTTCCCTCTCTTGCTAATAGAGAGGCGCGGTCAATCGCCTGTAGAAATTCCTTTGCATTCACGATAATATCGGTTTTGCTATCCGTTGGAATAAGACGGGCAGTTTCTGGATAATTCCCATCAAGCAGACGGGAAAAGAATAGCAAATGTTTTGTTTTAAATAAAATTTGATTGGCCGTAACGACAATATCAACCGGGTCATTGCTGTCATCTAAAATTTTACTTAATTCGTTTAGACTTTTTCCTGGGATGACGACATTATATGACTGCGGATTCTCCGTTTCTATTTTTGCCTTTCTTAACGCCAGACGGTGGCTGTCTGTCGCCGTGCAAGTAAGTTCGCCTTTTTCAAACTTCCAGTTGACACCTGTTAAGATCGGCCGCGTTTCCGATGTCGAAACGGCGAATACCGTTTGGCGAATAATCGTTTTTAATAAATCCGTCGGGATTTTAAATACATTTTCTTCTTCAACTTGCGGCAATCTTGGATATTCATCGGCATCAAGACCGTTTAAGTTGAATTCCGCCTTGCCGGAACGAATGACCGTTAAAAAGTTTGGTCCGACCTCTATCTCCACTGTCTGTTGCGGCAATTTTTTTACGATCTCGGCAAAAAAACGCGCTTGCAATACAACGCTGCCAGTCTCTTTTACCTCAACAAGCAGCTTGTCTTCTTCTTCCGCAGGAATGAATGATTCAATAGAAATATCGGAATCGCTTCCCGTCAATGTTACTCCTTGTGAAGTCGCAGTAATTTTAATTCCCGTCAAAATCGGAATGGTTGTGCGCGGCGACACAGCTTTCATCACATCTTGAACGCTTTTGGCTAGCGCTTCTCGATCAATGGCAATTTTCATCGTGCAATGCCTCCTAAAAATAATCAGGGAAATAAATTATTTTTTTATAGTAATATAAAAAACAAAAAATCATAATACTAGTAATAATGCTTGTTGAAATGTGGATAAGTAAACAAAGCAAAGGAAACACAGCCTGTCCATATGTGGATAGACTGTGCATAAATCTCAACCTATTATTCACAATTGTTTCAATTTCTCTTGAATTTCTTTTATATGCTTTTGCAGCTGCACATCTGATTGCAAAAGTTTTGAAATCTTTTCATGTGCATGGATGACGGTCGTATGGTCACGTCCTCCAAATTCATCCCCGATTTTTGGCAATGAGCAGTCTGTGAGCTCGCGGGAAAGATACATGGCAATCTGACGCGGAAAAGCGACAGATTTTGTTCTTTTTTTCGCTTTAAAGTCTTCTAGTTTAATATTAAAGTGTTGGCCGACGACGCGCTGAATATCTTGGATCGTAATGACTTTCGGTTTTGCGCTTGGGATAATGTCTTTTAAGGCTTCCGCAGCCAAGTCAGCGGTAATTTCCTTATTGATTAGCGATGAATAGGCGACAACGCGGATAAGGGCGCCCTCTAACTCGCGGATGTTGGAATCAATTTGATTGGCAATGTACAGCATCACTTCATTCGGAATATCAAATCCTTCCGCTTTTGCTTTTTTTCTAAGGATCGCAATCCTCGTTTCCAAATCCGGAGGAGTGATATCGGTAATAAGCCCCCATTCAAACCGTGAGCGAAGACGGTCTTCTAGCGTTGGAATTTCTTTCGGCGGCCGGTCGCTAGAAATGACGATCTGTTTGCTTTCTTCGTGCAGAGTATTAAACGTATGGAAAAATTCTTCTTGCGTTTGTTCTTTTCCGGCCAAAAATTGAATATCATCAATTAATAGGACATCGACATTTCGATACTTGTTGCGAAAATCATCAGGACGGTTGTCGCGAATCGCATTAATAAATTCATTTGTAAATTTTTCCGAAGATAGGTAAACGACTTTAGCTGACGGATTATGTTCGATGACGTAGTGACCGATCGCGTGCATTAAATGCGTTTTCCCTAAGCCGACTCCACCGTAAATAAAGAGCGGATTGTACGCTTTTGCCGGGGCTTCCGCCACTGCGAGAGAAGCCGCATGGGCAAAGCGATTGCCAGAACCGATGACAAACGTGTCAAACGTATATTTTGGATTCAGCATACTTTGCGGAAAATCTGATGCTTCTTCATATGGTTTCCGCTGTTTTTTCGAGGATCGCTGAAATTCAAAATCATCTTCTGATTGATTAGGAGGAATAATAAACTTGATTGACAGTTCTTCACCAGTAATATCGTAGATCGTTTCCGCAATCAAATGAGAGTAGCGGGAATCCAGCCAGTCTCTTGCAAATTCGTTTGGGGCTACGACAACAAGCGTGTCACCTCGTAAAGAGTGGGCTTTTGTTGATTTTAGCCAAGTTTCAAAGCTTGGCTTGCTAATTTTTCTTTCGATTTCCCCGAGCACGCGATTCCATAAATCATGGATATTTTCCAACCGTTGCCCCTCCCTTATTCAGAGGATAATAATTCGTTTAAAAAAATAATTTGTGGAAATAATACATTAATGAGAAAAAAACGGTTTTTCGACAAAATCCACCACCTGTGGATAACCCTACAAACAGGCTGTGAAAAAACATATCCACAACATATCCACAAAATGTGGATATTTTTCTTTATCCACATCATTTTCCATAGTGAAAACACAATAATAATAGCAAATAAAATAGCATGTTGCAATGGATTTTTAAAATTATCCACAAAACGAAAGTGTTGTGAAAAACTTAATTATCCACATAGTGAAAAATGTGAAAAAATTGTCGATAAATAATGTGGATATTCAAATGGTGTCTAAAAACTTATCCACATTTTTATAAAGCGAGAGAAACGCTTCAAGCGGTTGACATTTTATGAGATTGTTCAATATAATTAGAAAGACTGCCCGTAACAGTTATTCCCTAGGGAGGTGTCATAGATGAAACGAACATACCAACCAAATAATCGGAAGCGCAGCAAAGTCCATGGATTCCGCGCACGCATGAGCACGAAAAATGGCAGAAAAGTGCTTGCGCGCCGTCGTCGTAAAGGAAGAAAAGTATTATCCGCATAGGCCACTGAAAATTCAGTGGTCTTTTTTCGCAAGGGATAGTGTTAATAGATATTGAAAAAGATGGAGTGTTTCCGGGACATGAAGAAAAAGTACCGCATAAAGAAAAACAAAGAGTTTCAAGAGGTGTTTCAGCGCGGCACATCGATGGCGAATCGGCAGTTTGTCGTTTATATGCTGGATCGGCCGGAACAACCGTACTTTCGCATCGGATTATCGGTGAGTAAAAAGCTTGGGAAAGCGGTTGTGAGAAATCGAATCAAGCGCTATATTCGCCAATGTTTCCTAGAAATGAAAGAGGAGATCATGCCCGGCAAAGATTACGTGGTCATTGCCAGGCTGCCGGTTGCGGAAATGGACTATTTTGAGGTAAAAAAAAGCTTGATTCATGTATTGCGAAAGGCAGGAGCCTTAAAAAAAGGGGAGAAATAAAACGGTTAAATCAGGTTGTTTTTCCTAGCATGTAAATATTTCGTAAAAAAGTACACCCACTATGTTTAGAATGATGTTAAAATACATATTTAGGATAATACGAATTCGTAATTTAGGAGGAAAAAGAAGGTGAAGAGGCGAATTTGGTTAATAGTTGCGTTCATTGCAGTAATTGCGGTTCTTTCGGGATGCTCGCAAATCAATGAACCGATTACGCCGGAAAGCAAAGGATTTTGGAATGAGTATATCGTTTATCCGCTTTCTTGGCTAATTAAATATGTTGCTCAAGTTTTAGGCGGAAGTTTTGGACTGTCGATTATTGTCGTAACGGTCTTTATTCGTCTATTGATCCTGCCGTTAATGATTCAGCAGACAAGAAACGCGAAAGCGATGCAAGCGCTTCAGCCGGAAATACAAAAACTTCGCGAAAAATATAGCTCCAAAGATATGCAAACCCAGCAAAAGCTCCAGCAGGAAATGATGCTGCTGTTTCAAAAACACGGTGTCAACCCGATGGCAGGTTGTTTCCCAATCCTTATCCAAATGCCGATTTTGATCGGGTTTTATCATGCCATTATGCGTACAAGAGAAATTGCCGAACACAACTTTTTATGGTTCGATCTTGGGGAAAAAGATCCATACTACATTTTGCCGATTATCGCAGGGATTACAACGTTTATCCAGCAAAAAATAATGATGGCCGGCGCCGGACAGCAAAATCCGCAAATGGCCATGATGCTTTGGATGATGCCGGTTATGATCGTTATTTTTGCCATTAATTTTCCTGCTGCTTTGTCTCTCTACTGGGTTGTAGGGAATATTTTCTCGATTGTACAAACATATTTGATTAAGGGGCCAATGGTGGACACTGCCCATTCAGGAGGAAAGAAAAAGTGAAAGAAGTAACCGCGACCGCCGCGACCGTAGATGAAGCTGTGCAGTCGGCGCTGCGACAGCTTGGTGTTTCGAAAAATCGTGCGGAAATCATTGTGCTCGATGAAGGAAAAAAAGGGCTGTTTGGCATTTTTGGAAGCAAACCGGCAGTGGTGAAAGCGATTTTGAAGATAGATCCAATCGAAGAAGCAGAGCTGTTTTTAAAAAAAGTGATACAACAAATGGGAGTAAATACAGCAACGATAGAGAAGCAGCAGCAAGGCAAGCAAGTGACATTCATGATCACAGGCGAACAAGTAGGTTTATTGATTGGAAAACATGGACAAACGTTAAATTCTTTGCAACTGCTCACGCAGCTTGTCGCTAACCGCCATGCAGAGGAATATGTTTCTATTGTCGTTGATGCGGAAAACTACCGGGAACGAAGAGAAAAAACGCTGATGCAGCTGGCACAAAAACTGGCGGAAAAAGCGGTAAAAACGGGAAAAGAAGTCAGGCTGGAGCCGCTTCCGGCACATGAGCGGAAAATTATTCATAGCGCATTAGCAGACCATAAAAAAGTCGTTACTTATTCGGTTGGTGTAGAGCCGCATCGCTATGTTGTCGTATCTCCTTCTGCACAATAAAATTGGTGAAAAGGGGCTATCTCTAAAGAAAACGAGACGGCCTCTTTTTTCTCTTTTTTTTACATGATTGGCATTGCCTGTTCTTACATTTTTTAGGGCGAGGAATAAGCACTTCATGTTGTTATTCACATGTGGATAAGTTAAAATTGAAATGATTATGTAATAGTTGTGAACAGATCGTTATTGGCAACAACAGTTGTCTAACCTATAGATAGATGCGCTTTTTGCCGGCAAAGAGAGGTGAAGAAATTGATGGAATTGGATACGATTGCTGCGATCTCTACCCCGATGGGGGAAGGAGCAATCGCGATTGTTCGATTGAGCGGGGATGAGGCGATTGCAATCGCCGACCGCATTTTTAAAAGTCCGAGCGGAAAACGGCTGAAAGATGTTCCATCCCATACGATTCATTACGGTTATATTGTGGATCCGGATAACGAGAAGACGGTCGAGGAAGTCATGGTATCGGTGATGCGGGCGCCAAAGACGTTTACAAGGGAAGACGTTGTCGAGATTAACTGCCACGGTGGTTTGGTTTCCGTCAATCGCGTGTTGCAGCTTGTGTTAGCGAATGGGGCGCGGCTGGCCGAGCCAGGGGAATTTACAAAACGGGCATTTTTAAACGGACGGATTGACTTATCACAGGCGGAAGCGGTGATTGACTTGATCCGGGCGAAAACGGATCGGGCGATGACCGTGGCGCTCCAGCAAATGGAGGGGCGTTTGTCGAAGTTAATTCGCGAATTACGGCAGACGATTTTAGAAACGCTTGCCCATGTAGAAGTAAATATTGACTATCCGGAATATGATGACGTCGAAGAAATGACGCCGCGACTGTTGCTTGAAAAAGCGCAATATGTGCGGGAACAAATTGAAAAGCTGCTGCAAACCGCGCAGCAGGGCAAAATTTTACGCGAAGGGTTGGCCACGGTCATCATCGGCAGACCAAACGTCGGAAAGTCGTCGCTATTAAATGCGCTCGTTCACGAAAATAAGGCGATTGTCACGGATATTCCGGGAACGACGCGCGACGTTATTGAAGAGTACGTCAATGTCCGCGGTGTTCCGCTTCGGTTAATCGATACAGCGGGAATCCGTGAAACGGAAGATATTGTCGAGCGAATTGGGGTCGAACGCTCGCGGCAAATGTTAAAACAGGCGGATTTGATTTTGCTTGTGCTTAATTATCATGAGCCGCTGACAGAAGAAGATGAACGGCTGTTTGAAATGATCACAGGAATGGACTTTATTGTGATTGTTAATAAAACGGATTTACCAAAAAATATCGATATGGATCGAGTTAAACAACTAGCCGATGGCCGCCCGATTATTACGACTTCATTGTTAAATGAAAGAGGAATTGAAGATTTGGAAAAAGCGATTTCAGAAATGTTTTTTAGCGGCTCGGTTGAAGCGGGCGACCTTACGTACGTTTCCAATTCGCGCCATATCGCTTTGCTTCAGCAGGCGAAAAAGGCGGTTGAGGATGCGATTTCTGGCATTGAAGCGGGAATGCCGGTCGATTTGGTGCAAATCGATTTAAGAAGAGCGTGGGAGCTGCTTGGCGAAATCATTGGTGATACGGTGCATGAAAGCTTGATTGATCAGTTATTTTCTCAGTTTTGCTTAGGAAAATAATGAAGGAGGTATATATATGGACTATCATGGGGGTTCGTATGACGTCATTGTCGTCGGCGCCGGCCATGCAGGATGTGAAGCGGCGTTGGCGGCAGCGCGCATCGGTGCAAAAACGTTAGTCATTACGCTAAACCTAGATATGATTGCGTTTATGCCATGCAACCCATCGATTGGCGGTCCAGCAAAAGGAATCGTCGTCCGCGAAATCGACGCGTTAGGCGGGGAAATGGCGAAAAATATTGATAAAACGTACATCCAAATGCGGATGCTAAATACAGGGAAAGGTCCGGCGGTACGGGCGTTGCGGGCACAGGCCGATAAAGTGCTGTATCAGCGGGAAATGAAAAAAACGCTTGAAAACCAAGAAAACCTTACATTATTGCAAGGAAAAGTGGAACGCTTAATCGTGGAAGACGGTGTATGCAAAGGGGTTATTACTCAAACTGGAGCTCATTATTACGCGAAAGCGGTCGTCATTACGACGGGAACGTTTTTACGCGGCGAAATTATTATCGGTGACATTAAATATTCAAGTGGTCCAAACAACCAGCAACCGTCCATTAAATTGTCCGAGCATTTAGAAGAACTTGGCTTTGAGCTTGTCCGCTTTAAAACAGGAACGCCGCCGCGCGTCAACAGCCGTACGATTGACTACAGCAAAACAGAAATTCAGCCAGGGGACGATGTGCCGCGGGCGTTTTCCTATGAAACGACAACATATATTACCGATCAATTGCCATGCTGGCTTACGTATACAACGGCAGAGACGCATCGCATTATTGACGAAAACTTGCATTTATCGCCAATGTATTCCGGAATGATCAAAGGGACAGGTCCGCGCTATTGTCCGTCCATTGAAGATAAAATCGTCCGTTTCCACGATAAGCCACGCCATCAAATCTTTTTAGAGCCGGAAGGGCGCGAAACGGAAGAAGTCTATGTGCAAGGATTGTCGACAAGCTTGCCGGAACATATTCAACGCCAGCTGTTAGCGACCATTCCGGGCCTTGAGAAAGCGCAGTTAATGCGGGCAGGCTATGCGATTGAGTATGATGCGATCGTTCCAACGCAACTATGGCCAACGCTGGAAACAAAACTGGTGAAAAACTTATATACGGCTGGACAAATTAACGGAACGTCCGGATATGAAGAAGCGGCAGGACAAGGAATTATGGCGGGAATTAACGCGGCGCACCGGGCGCTTGGAAAAGAAGAAATTATTTTAAGCCGCTCGGATGCCTATATCGGCGTATTAATCGACGACCTTGTCACCAAAGGAACGAATGAGCCGTACCGATTGTTAACGTCTCGCGCTGAATACCGCTTGCTGCTTCGTCATGATAATGCGGATTTGCGTCTAACAGAACTTGGTTATAAAATCGGCCTCATTTCTGAAGAACGATATCAAAAGTTTTTGGCGAAAAAAGAGGCGATCGAAAGAGAGAAAAAACGGCTGCAAACATTTATTATCAAACCAACTCCAAAAGTGCAGGAAGTCATCCGTGAGGCCGGCGGCAGCGAGCTGAAAGACGGTATCCGTGCTGCGGACTTGCTGCGGCGTCCGGAAATGACATACGAACATATTCAAAAACTCGCCCCGGCGGAAGAAGAAATTTCGCCAGAAGTAGCGGAACAGGTCGAAATTCAAATTAAATATGAAGGCTATATCCAAAAATCGCTGCAAGAAGTGGAACGCCTCAAAAAAATGGAAAACAAAAAAATTCCAGAAGATATCGATTACGACGCGATTCACGGCTTAGCAACGGAAGCGCGACAAAAATTGAAGCAAGTGCGGCCGCTGTCGATTGCGCAAGCTTCGCGCATTTCTGGTGTAAATCCTGCCGATATTTCGATATTATTAGTGTATTTAGAACAAGGAAGAATCGCGCGTGTGTCGAATGAATAAAAATTAGGGAAAGGATTGGCGTATGGATACAGCACAGTTTCAAGCTATGCTTGAGGAGAAAGGGATTATCCTTCCTCCTCAAGCGCTAGAAAAATTTGAGCGGTATTATGAACTGTTAATCGAATGGAATGAAAAGATGAATTTGACCGCCATCACGGACAAGCCCAGTGTGTATGTCAAACATTTTTTTGATTCCCTTTCTCCGGCTTTTTACTATGATTTTTCCCGATCTTTATCGCTTTGCGATGTAGGAGCGGGGGCGGGATTTCCGAGCGTTCCGTTAAAAATTTGTTTTCCCCATTTGAAATTGGCGATTGTCGATTCATTGCAAAAGCGCATTACTTTTCTACAGCATTTAGCAGATGAATTAGCTCTGACGGATGTTGCTTTTTATCACGACCGTGCTGAAACGTTTGGCAGAAAAAAAGAATTTCGCGAATCGTTTGATGTTGTGATGGCGAGGGCGGTGGCGCGAATGCCGGTACTTAGCGAGCTATGCCTTCCACTCGTGAAAGTCAATGGCACGTTTATTGCGATGAAAGCCGCTTCGGCACAGGAGGAATTGAAAGAAGGGAAAAAAGCGATCGCTCTGTTTGGCGGTGAAATTTCCGCGGTCGAACAGTTTACGCTGCCGATGGAACAAAGTGAACGAGCCATTATTTTTATTAAAAAAGTAAAAAGTACGCCAAGCAAATATCCACGCAAACCGGGAATGCCAAATAAACAACCAATTCAATAAAGTTTTTACAAAAGTATATACCACTTCATCCCGTAACTTAAGTCTTGGGATGAAGTGGAAAACGGTTTTGAACCGAGTCAATAGGGCGCTAAACACCAGTGAGGTGTTTGTCTATAAAAGTTTGGCGGAACAAGAGTGAGTGCCTGCACGCAGGTGTAGAAAAACTCTTTAGTACGTCAAAACCCACCGACTTTAGTCGTGTGGAGGTTCAGAATCTAGGGGAGAGTTTTCAAAGGTGGTGTAGGGGAATGAAACATCCTTTTTCTCGCTTTTTCAGCTTTGGAGAAAAGGAACAGGAAGAATTAATTGAAAGACAGGAAAAAGACGAGGTAAGAAAAATTCCAGTTGCAAAGATTATTCCAAACCGTTTCCAACCGCGGACCATTTTTGACGAGGAAAAAATTAAGGAACTAGCGTTAACGATTCGTACGCACGGCATCATTCAGCCAATTGTCGTCCGCGAGTGCGAGGATGGAAAGTTTGAAATTATTGCAGGAGAACGAAGATGGCGGGCCGTCCAAACGCTCGGATGGGCGGAAATTCCGGCGATTGTGAAAAATTTAAATGACAAAGAAACCGCTTCAGTTGCATTAATTGAAAATTTGCAGCGAGAAGAGCTGACACCGATTGAAGAAGCAATGGCGTATGCGAAGCTGCTCGAGCTGCACGATTTAACACAGGAAGCGCTGGCGCAGCGGCTTGGAAAGGGGCAATCGACGATTGCCAACAAACTGCGTCTATTAAAACTGCCGCAAGAGGTGCAGGAAGCATTATTGCACCGCACGATTACCGAACGCCATGCCCGTGCTTTAATCGTCCTAAAAGATAAAGAAAAGCAATTAAAATTGCTGCAAGAAATTATTGATAAACAATTAAATGTCAAACAAACAGAAGATCGGGTGCTGAAAATGCTAGAATCGGCCAATCGCAAACCAAAGCCGAAGCGGAAAGCGTTCAGCAGGGATATGCGTATTGCTGTCAACACGATCCGACAGTCGCTCACGATGGTGGCAAACAGCGGTGTGGCGGTTGATTCGGAGGAGGAAGAGTTTGACGATTATTATCAAATTACGATTCGCATTCCGAAAAAGTAATAGACGCAAGGATGTCTTGCCTCATCAAGCTGCTTTTGATGGGGTTTTTTCTTTCGATGGCAAACAGAAAACAAGTTCATTTTACTTGTTTCATGATAAAATAGACAATATGAGTACGAATTAGAGGTAGGTGGCATCGTGGGCAAAGTAATTGCAATTGCAAACCAGAAAGGCGGAGTCGGAAAAACGACGACAGCGGTTAATTTAGCTGCTTGTTTAGCGCATATTGGAAAAAAAGTATTATTAGTAGATATCGACCCGCAGGGCAATGCAACAAGTGGGATCGGAATTGAAAAAGGGGATGTCGATGAATGCATTTATAATGTCATTATCGGTGATTTAAAAGCGAAAGATGTCATAAGACCAACCGATATTGAAAATTTACATATCATTCCGGCGACTATTCAACTGGCAGGAGCAGAAATTGAGCTTGTATCGGTCATTTCCCGCGAAATCCGCTTAAAAAATGCGCTTGAGCCTTTACGGGAAATATACGACTTTATTATTATCGATTGCCCTCCTTCATTGGGATTATTAACGCTAAACGCATTAACGGCGGCGAATTCCGTTCTTATCCCTGTACAATGCGAATATTATGCGCTTGAGGGACTGAGCCAGCTACTAAACACAATCCGGCTTGTACAAAAACATTTAAATCATAATTTGCATCTTGAAGGCGTTTTGTTAACGATGCTAGACGCCCGTACGAATTTAGGCATTCAAGTCATTCAGGAGGTAAAAAAATACTTCCGCGAAAAAGTATATAACACGATTATCCCGCGAAATGTCCGGTTGAGCGAAGCGCCAAGCCACGGAAAACCAATTATTTTGTACGACGTAAAGTCGCGGGGAGCGGAAGTGTATTTAGAATTGGCAAAGGAGGTGCTAGAGCGTGGCTAAAGGTCTCGGCAAAGGTATTGATGCGCTGTTTTCCCATTTGGCGTTAGCGGGAAAAGAGGAAACTATTCGAGAAGTAAGCATTCACGATCTTCATCCGAATCCTTACCAGCCAAGAAAAACGTTTCAGCCGGAAGCGATTGAAGAATTAAAGCAGTCGATTTTGCAGCACGGAATACTGCAGCCGCTGATCGTCCGCAAGACGATAAAAGGGTTTGAAATCGTCGTGGGGGAACGGCGGTATCGTGCTGCCAAAGAAGCGAATTTACAAACTGTTCCGGTCGTCGTGCGCGAACTAACCGACCAGCAAATGATGGAATTTGCTTTATTAGAAAATTTGCAGCGAGAAGATTTAAACCCGATTGAAGAGGCAGCGGCGTATAAAATGCTAATGGAAAAGCTGCAGCTTACCCAAGAAGAAATTGCCAACCGCTTGGGGAAAAGCAGGCCCCATATCGCCAACCATCTGCGCTTATTGTCGTTGCCGAAGGATATACAAAAACTGATTGTTAATGGAACGCTGTCGATGGGGCACGGCCGGGCTCTGTTAGGATTAAAGCAGAAAAATAAGATGAAATCCGTTGTTGAGCGCGTGATTCGCGAACAGCTGAATGTCCGTCAATTGGAGAAACTCATTCAACAAATCAATCAAAATGTTCCACGTGAAACATTAAAACGAAAACCGGTGGAAAAAAGCGTTTTTTTGAAGGAAAGCGAGTCATTATTACGGGAGAAGCTAGGAACGAATGTAACGATTAAGCAAACGAGAAAAAAGGGGAAGATCGAAATCGAGTTTTTTTCCTCGGAAGATTTAGAAAGAATACTAGAGTTATTGGATGTAAGATTGGATGAATAAAGCGAGCCATCATATTATGGTGGTTTATTTTTTTTATTAGGAGGAAACGCGTCATGGTACTGTTAGGAACTATTGTCAACGGGATATGCATTGCAATTGGGTCGTTGTTAGGGAAGCTATTTCACCGTATTCCTGAGCGGTTAAAGGCAACGGTGATGGGAGGAATCGGTCTTGCGGTAGCACTGCTCGGAATTCAAATGGGGATAAAAAGCGAACAGTTTCTTATTGTTATTTTCAGCCTTGTCCTCGGCGGCGTGCTGGGCGAAATATGGGATTGGGATAAAAAACTGAATCAGCTTGGCGAATGGGTTGAGAAAAAGGTGGGAGGGAATCAACAAGGAAATATTGCAAAGGGGTTTGTCAGTGCCACTTTGTTATTTGTCATCGGCGCCATGGCGATTGTCGGCGCGCTTGACAGCGGATTGCGCGGAGACCATCGCGTCCTGTATACGAAATCGATTTTGGACGGCTTTGCCAGCATTATTTTAACGACAACGCTTGGAATTGGCGTTATTTTTTCCGCGATTCCTGTCATGATTTATGAAGGAGGCATCGCGCTGCTCGCTACCCAAATTGAACGATGGGTGCCAAAAGAAATTATCGATTCATTTATTGCCGAATCGACAGCGACAGGAGGAATTTTAATTATGGCGATTGGTTTGAATATGCTCGGCATTACAAACATACGGGTGGCCAATCTACTGCCTAGCATTATCGTTACTGCTTTTGCTGTTTCCATTCTTTACTTTTTTTGAAAAAAACAATCCCCTTCTTGTTTATCGCAACAAAGAGGGGATTGGTTATAAATGGCTACAATGGGCGACGATGATCTTTAGCAAATGCTGTATTCGTCAAAAACTCTTTTCGGCTTAATTGCCGATCGGCTTCATAAATGCCGTTGGCAATCGTTTTCGCCATGTTCATCACGAGATGGAGGCGGGTGTTTTGCAAAACGAAAAATTCCATAAAGCCGCTGACATTGACTACTCCTGTAATATGAATATCGCCGACAGGGGGGAGCTGCTTATTGACCCCGGCTCCAGGCCGTACCGGACCTTTTGCGATCGTGATCGCGCCGACGCTTTTCAGCCGTCCTAGACAGGCATCGATGGCAATCATAAATGCGTCATGATGGATGGAACGAATAGCGTTGATTTTTTCTTCCAGATTGACAGCATGGATCGGCTCTTCCAACGTTCCATATACGTGAAAGTGGGAAAGATGTTTTTCTTTTAACATGGTGCCAACAAGCGGCCCAAGCGAATCTCCTGTCGAACGGTCTGTGCCGATGCAAACAATGGCAACAGGCTGCGATAACGGGTCAGGAAGCAATGAAACAAGCCGCAGTGCAATGAATGTTGAAGCCCCATGCTCATCATGAAAAATACGTTCCTTATCATCTTTCGAAGAGAAAAAAATAGATGGTATGTTCATTCGATTCACTCCCGGTTTTCCATTCAAAGTATTAACAGTATACGGAAAAAACGAACGTTATATACATATAGGTGTCTTGTTTTATATGTTTATTAGTACAAATTGATTGATAATCTTGTTAAAATAAATAGTGATATAAAGCGAAAAATGATGCAGAGGTGTAGACAACATTGGATATAGTAAAAAAAGATCGGTTGTTTGGATTTGTCACAAATGAGGAGTTTTGGGTCAATTTAGGGGCAGGAACATTAAAAATCATTTTGATTTTAGTGTTATGCGCCGTTGCCAAAAAAGTGTTGAGAGTAGCTGTCCATAATATTTTCAAAGTGCGGCAAAAGGCGCCGCTCCGCATTTCCGAGCGACGGGAAGCAACATTGTTAAGGCTCCTCGATAATGTGATTAAGTACGTACTATATTTTATTGCGTTGATTATGATTTTAGATACGTTGGGCGCGAAAGTACAAGCGATTTTGGCAGGCGCCGGAATTGTCGGACTTGCTGTCGGTTTTGGCGCGCAAAGTTTAGTAAAGGATATCATTACCGGATTTTTTATCATTTTTGAAGATCAGTTTGCGGTAGGAGACTATGTGCGCATCGGCAATTTTGAAGGATATGTAGAGGCAATCGGTTTGCGGGTAACGAAAATTAAAAGCTGGACAGGAGAAATTCACATTTTGCCAAACGGAAGCATTACGCAAGTGACCAACTACTCTCTCAACAATAGCGTTGCTGTAGTCGATGTGAGCATTGCGTATGAAGAGGATATTGAAAAAGTAGAAGAAGCGATTCGCGAACTGCTGCCGCAATTGCCGGCAAAATATGAAGATATGATCGCTCCGCCGGAATTGTTGGGCGTGCAAAATTTAGCTAGTTCTGAAGTAGTGCTGCGCATCGTCTGCGAAACGAAACCGATGCGTCATGTTTCTGTAGCAAGAGCGATTCGAAAAGAGGTAAAAATGCATTTAGATGAAAAGGGAATCGAAATTCCATATCCACGTCTCGTTCTTCATAATCGCAATGAGCAAGAAAAACAACCTGTTCAGCAAACAAAAGAAAACGCCTAGGTAAAAGGCAGGGGGGAGCCAATGGAAAATAAAGAATTTGGATTATATGATATCGTAGAAATGAAAAAGCCGCACCCGTGCGGCACGAACCGCTGGAAAGTGATCCGTTTAGGCGCCGATATCCGCATCAAATGCGAAGGCTGCGCCCATAGTGTGCTTCTTCCGCGTAAAGAGTTTGTCAGAAAGCTAAAAAAAGTGTTGGTAAGGCATGAGGGGTAGTTTCCCTCATGCTCTTTCTATAACGGAAAAGGAGAGGAGAGCCATGGGGGCAACACGCATCACATCATGTCCATTAAACTGCTGGGATGTGTGCGGATTAAAAGTGACCATTCAAGATGGAAAAGTGGAAAAAGTGGACGGGGACGAAACACATCCGATTACGCAAGGGAAAATTTGCTCCCGCGGCCGTATGCTCAAAGAGCGGACGAATTCGAGCGAGCGCCTTTTGTATCCGTTAAAAAAGGTTAATGGTCAGTTTCTCCGTATTTCATGGGAGCAAGCGCTCGATGAAGTAGCGGAAAAAATGTGGGAAATCAAGGAACGGTATGGCACGACCGCGGTGCTCCACAGCCATGATTACGCCAATAACGGATTGTTGAAAAATTTGGATCAGCGCTTTTTTAACTGCTACGGCGGTGTAACCGAACTGACGGGAAGCTTATGCTGGGGCTCCGGCATTGAAGCGCAAACATGGGATTTTGGCAATTCGTATAGCCACGCTCCAGAAGATATTCAAAACAGCCGCCACGTTGTTATTTGGGGACGAAATGTGGCGCGGACGAATATGCATTTATTTCAGCATCTTCTCGCCGCAAAAAAACGAGGGACAAAAATCATTGTCATTGATCCGCTGTTCCAGCAAACGGCGCAAATCGCCGATATGTATGTATCCGTAAAGCCAGGAATGGATGCATTTTTGGCCATGGGAATTATCAAAGAAATGCTGCGCCTAGGTTTGGAAGACCGCACATTTATTGAACAGCATACCGTTGGGTTTGCCGATGCCGCGGCGGTACTGGAAAGCATAACGATAGAAAAAATTGAGCGGCTTACTGAAGTAAATCGCGATGTGATCACTGAACTGGCGAAGATTTACGGAAATCGCCCAACTGCTACTTATTTGGGGCTTGGCATGCAGCGATACGCAAACGGCGGCAATACGATCCGCTGGATTGACGCGCTGGTGGCGATAAGCGGCAACGTTGGCATTCCGGGAGGAGGGGCGAACTTTGGCAATCTGCAAGTCGGTCAATGTTTTGATATTGCCGCGCTTGCCCTTCCAGAGCGAAAAAAAGCTTCCCGCACGTTTACGATGATGAAGCAGGCGGAAGGCATTTTGCAGGCGACAAACCCGGATATTAAAATGATTATTGTGACATGCGGCAATCCGCTCACACAAGTGCCGAACACGAACTTAGTGAAAAAGGCGTTCCAGTCCGTGGATACGATCGTTGTATTCGAACAATTTATGACCGATACCGCCGAAATGGCTGATTATGTATTTCCGGTAACGACGGTATTCGAGGAAGAAGACATTTATTACTCATCTATGTACCACGCTTATGTCAACTATGGGCCAAAGCTCGTCGAACCGCCGGGCGAGGCAAAATCCGATCTTTGGATATGGATGGAGCTGGCAAAACGGCTTGGTTTTGGCGCTGATTTTGCTTATACAAGGGAAGAGTTTTTAAAAATGGGGTTAAAGCCGTTGGAACGATACGGCATCACGCTCGAGCGGCTGAAAAAGGAAAAGCATCTGCTTCTTCCGGTTCATCCTGTGCCATGGAGTGACTACCGCTTTCAAACGCCAAGCGGCAAATATGAGTTCACTTCCGCGTTAGCGAAGCAAAAAGGAATGAACGGCAAACTGCAAATCATGTATCCAGCCGAGTCGGAAATAACGAATCCGTTATTAGCGAAAAAATATCCGTACCGTTTGTTGACGATTCACCCGCTTCGCTCCAATCATTCGCAGCATTATCATCTTGTCGAGGCCATTCAGGCGCTGAAAATTGAAGTGGCAAAAGATGTTGCAAAAGAAAAAGGATTGTCAGAAGGGGACAAGGCAAGGGTGTTCAATGATCGCGGCGAATTAATAGGAACAGTAAAAATCCTTGCCAAAGCCCATCCAAAAACCATCAATATTGATGAAGGGCAATGGGCGAAATTTGGCGGTGCGGTCAATGTGTTAACACCGGACCGCGAATCGGACAATGGGCGCGGCAGCACTTTATACGACTGTTTAGTCAATATCGAAAAGGTGGAAAATGACTAGCGCGCAAAGGCGCTTGTCATTTTCTTTTGAAGTCACTATAATGAGGAAAGATGCGACCGGGAAAAAAGGGAGTGGAATGTATGGGATTGACAGCTGGAATCGTCGGGTTGCCAAACGTCGGCAAATCGACGCTATTTAATGCGATTACGAAGGCAGGAGCAGAGTCTGCCAATTATCCTTTCTGTACAATTGAACCAAACGTCGGCATTGTCGAAGTGCCGGATGAGCGGCTAAAAGTGTTGATGGAAATGTTCAAGCCGAAGCGCACCATACCGACAGTGTTCGAGTTTACCGATATCGCTGGCATCGTCAAAGGAGCAAGCAAAGGGGAAGGGCTTGGCAATAAATTTTTATCGCACATTCGCCAAGTCGATGCGATCTGCCAAGTTGTCCGCTGCTTTACGGATGAAAATATCACCCATGTAGCGGGAAAAGTCGATCCGCTTGCCGATATTGAAACGATTAATTTAGAACTGATTTTCGCCGACTTAGAAACGGTGGATAAACGGATCGACCGCGTTGGCAAAATCGCCAAACAAAAAGATAAGGATGCCGCTTTCGAATATGATATTTTATTGCGCTTAAAAGAAACCTTTGAGGCTGGAAAACCGGCGCGTACCCTTTCATTTACAGAAGAAGAAATGAAAGTGGTAAAGCAGCTTCATTTATTAACGATTAAACCAATGTTATATGTAGCCAACGTCGGTGAAGAAGACGTGGCGGACCCAAACGGCAATCCGTTTGTGCAACAAGTTCGCGAATTTGCGAAAAGCGACAATGCGGAAGTCATTGTCGTGTGCGCAAAAATTGAAGAGGAAATCGCGCAATTGGACGATGAGGAAAAAGAACTGTTTTTACAAGAGCTCGGCATTGAACAATCCGGACTCGACCAATTAATTCGCGCATCGTACAGCTTGCTTGGCCTGGCGACATTTTTCACCGCTGGGGAACAAGAAGTGCGCGCCTGGACGTTCCGTAAAGGCATGAAAGCGCCGGAGTGCGCGGGAATTATTCACTCTGATTTTGAACGCGGGTTTATTCGCGCCGAAACGGTTTCATACGAAGATTTAGTGGCAGCAGGCTCGATGGCAGCAGCGCGCGAAGCTGGAAAAATCCGCCTCGAAGGAAAAGACTACGAAGTGCAGGATGGCGATATTATTTATTTCCGCTTTAATGTTTAATATTGCTTATCCTTTCTCGCCATGATATAATCAAAAAACGTGAGTAATGTTTTATTGCTCCTTGCCCTTAATCGAAAGGGCCGTTTAGACCAAAAGGAGGTGACGAACGTGAGAAAATACGAAATCATGTACATCATCCGCCCGAATATGGACGAAGAAGCAAGACAAGCTGTAGTAGAACGTTTCAATACTATTTTAAAAGAAAATGGTGCGGAAATTACAAATGTGACGGATTGGGGCAAACGCCGCTTAGCATATGAAATTAAAAAATACCGTGACGGCCATTACATGATTCTTAATGTCGTGTCTGAGCCAAAAGCGGTGCAAGAGTTTGACCGTTTAGCGCGAATCAGCGAAGATATTATCCGTCATATCGTTGTTAAAGAAGAAGAATAATTTTTTTCCATGTTAAGAGGTGGTTCTGATGATTAACCGCGTAATTCTCGTCGGAAGATTAACGAGAGATCCGGAATTACGCTATACTCCAAGTGGGGTGGCTGTTGCTACGTTTACGCTCGCTGTCAACCGCCCGTTTACCAACCAGCAAGGCGAGCGGGAAGCAGATTTTATTAACTGTGTCGTTTGGCGGCGCCAAGCGGAGAATGTCGCGAATTTCTTAAAAAAAGGAAGTTTAGCCGGAGTTGACGGCCGTTTACAAACCCGCAGCTATGAAGGTCAAGATGGAAGACGTGTATATGTAACGGAAGTGGTTGCTGATAGCGTCCAATTTCTTGAACCGAAAAGTAGCACAGAACAGCGTGGGACGGCAACAGGCGGCTACTATGGGGAGCCATTCCCATTTGGACCAGATCAGAACCATCGCAATCCGAATGAAAGAGATTTTAGTCGCATAGATGAAGATCCTTTTGCCAACGACGGTCAGCCGATCGATATTTCGGATGATGATCTGCCGTTTTAGTTGAAAAAAGCAAAAGGTTTTTGGCCGGATAAAGGAAAAAAGGAAAGGAGGATATGAAATGGCAGGACGCAAAGGCGGACGTGCAAAACGTCGGAAAGTATGCTATTTCACAGCGAACGGAATTACGCATATTGACTATAAAGACGTCGACTTGTTGAAAAAATTCATTTCCGAACGCGGCAAAATTTTACCTCGCCGTGTAACAGGAACAAGCGCAAAATATCAACGCAAATTGACGGTTGCAATTAAACGTGCTCGGCAAATGGCATTATTGCCATATGTAGCAGATGAATAAGAAAAAAAAGCAGTAAGGGGGATGGTCCTTACTGCTTTTTCTATTATAGTTACAGAATAGTTACAGAAAGGGGGAACGATTGTTGCGCAAAACATACATGATCACGGAGGCGGCTATTCAGTTAGCCTTGTTTGCAGTGTTATTTTTGATTGCTTTATATATGCCGCTTATTGGAGTAATTGCGACATTGTTTTTGGCGCTTCCGTTTATTATTTTTACGATAAGGCATGGTTATGCTTATGCATTGCTTTTGCTTGCTGCTTCGCTGATTATTTCTATGTTGATTGGCTCGCTGTTTTCTTTGCCGGTGGCGTTGATGTTTGGAACAGCAGGGATTGCGATTGGGGTAATGCTTGCCAAAAATAAAAGCCGTTATATGATTTTACTGATCAGCGCGCTTATATTTCTTATTAACATCGTCATCGATTATGCCATCTCCGTAAAATTTTTGCAGACGGATATCATTCAGGAAACGCTCTTGGCATTTCGCCAATCATTTGACACTGCGATGCAAATGATGAAGGGGATGGGACAGGAGCCGCCAAAACAATTGCAGGAACAATTTAATCAAGGATTCGAGCTTATAAAATATGTCATACCTACCTTGTTTGTCATCGCTGCTTTTTTGTTTGCTTACATAACGATCATTGTCTCTGTTCCGATTTTAAAACGATTAAAGCTGCCGGTCGGCACGTGGCCGCCGTTTCGGGATGTAACGTTGCCAAAAAGTTTATTATGGGTTTATGTATTGGTAATTGCCCTATCTTTTATCCCATTAGAAAAAGGAACGTTTGCCTATATCGCTATTTTAAACGTATATTATGTATTGCAGCTGCTTTTAATGGTGCAAGGGTTTTCCTTTTTATATCATGTCGCGAATAAAAAGAATATTCCAAAAGGGATGGTCATTGGCGGAACGGTCTTATGCTTATTCCTGCCTTTTCTACTTTATCTTATCGCAATATTAGGTATAATTGATTTAGGATTTGATTTGCGAAAACGCATATAATTATTAGATAAGGTAGATTATTTTTTCGGTGTAGGAGCTGACTTGAATGTCTCATTTTTATGAAAGGAAACTGTATCGGTATCCCTTGTACATCTTTATTGCGTTGTCGGCTGCGTGTGCCATCTGTTTGCTTTATTTTCAATGGATTTTAGGGATAGTCAGCTTGTTGCTCCTTGGATTTGTGCTTTATTATGTAATCCATTCACAACGATCATTATATGCGGAGTTGGAACAATATATTTCTAATTTGTCGTATCGAATTAAAAAAGTCGGCGAAGAAGCATTAATGGGAATGCCGATTGGCATTATGTTGATTAATGATGACTATGAGGTGGAATGGGCGAATCAATTTTTAGCCTCCTGTTTTAAAGAGCAGACATTAGTCGGTTATACGTTATATGATCTTGCCGATTCATTGGTCGCTTTTGTAAAGCAGGGGCAGACAAATGAAGAAATTATCGATATCCATGGAAAACAATTTAAAGTCGTCATTCGTCGTGAAGAGAAGCTTCTTTACTTCTTCGATGTTACAGAACAAGTGGAGCTGCAAAAACGATATGAAGCGGAACGGTTAGTATTGGCAATTATTTTCCTTGACAATTACGACGAAATTACACAAGGAATGGATGATCAGGCAAAAAGCCAGATGAACAGTCATGTGACATCAATATTGAATCAATGGGCCAATGATTATGGCATATTTTTGAAACGCACCTCTTCGGATCGGTTTATCGCCGTCCTTAATGAGCATATTCTCGAACAATTGGAAAAAAGCAAGTTTTCGATTTTGGATGAAGTTCGCGAACAGACGATGAAACATAACGTCCAGCTGACATTAAGTATTGGGGTTGGTACTGGTGTATCGTCGCTTCCAGAATTAGGGGCGTTAGCCCAATCCGGTTTAGATTTAGCATTGGGCCGCGGCGGCGACCAAGTGGCTATTAAACAAGGAAACGGAAAAGTAAAATTTTACGGTGGCAAGACGAATCCAATGGAAAAACGTACAAGGGTTCGCGCCCGTGTCATTTCCCATGCGCTTAGAGAGTTAATTACGGAAAGCGACAAAGTGCTGATTATGGGGCATAAATATCCGGATATGGACGCGCTTGGCGCCGCGATCGGAATTTTAAAAGTCGCCCAGTCTAATCAAAAAGAAGGATTTATCGTGGTTGATACAGCAAAAACGGATGCTGGGGCCCAACGCTTAATAGAAGAATTAAAAAAACATTCAGAGCTATGGTCAAGGTGTATTAAGCCGGAGCAAGCGCTGGAGTTAGTGACGGAAGATACGCTGCTAATTGTCGTCGATACGCACCGCCCTTCTTTAGTAATCGAAGAAAGATTATTGTATCGCACCGACCATATTGTCGTCATTGACCATCATCGCCGTGGCGAAGAGTTTATTGATGCGCCGATTCTCGTCTATATGGAACCATATGCGTCTTCCACTTCTGAGCTGGTAACAGAGTTATTGGAATATCAGCCAAAACGGGTGAAGTTGACAATGCTCGAAGCAACGGCGCTTCTCGCGGGAATTGTCGTCGATACAAAAAGCTTTACGCTTCGCACCGGCTCGCGGACGTTTGACGCCGCTTCTTATTTACGCGCGCAAGGCGCGGATACCGTATTAGTGCAAAAATTGTTGAAAGAGAGCATCACCAATTACGTCAAACGGGCGAAAATGATTGAAAATGCATCCATTGATCCAAGGGGCATCGCTATCGCCAAAGGAGACCCAAACGAAACATATGATCAAGTGTTGATTGCACAGGCAGCGGATACGCTGCTTACTTTAAGCGGTGTTGTCGCTTCGTTTGTAATCTCGAAGCGGGCCGATCAAACGATTGGCATTAGCGCCCGTTCGTTAGGAGACATCAATGTGCAATTGATTATGGAACGCTTAGGAGGCGGTGGGCATTTAACGAATGCTGCCGCCCAGCTTTCCGATATAACCATCGAGGAGGCGGAACGGCAATTGCGTGCCGCGATTGATGAGTATTTAGGAGGAGGTAAACCGTCATGAAAGTGATTTTTCTAAAAGATGTCAAAGGAAAAGGGAAAAAGGGGGAAATTAAAAACGTCGCTGACGGATACGCAAACAATTTCCTTTTTAAACATGGGCTTGCCATTGAAGCAACACCGGCAAACATAAAAGCGCTAGAAGCGCAAAAACGGAAAGAACAGCGGCAGGCGGAAGAGGAGTTGGCAAAGGCAAAGCAGTTGAAAGAACAGCTAGAACAAATTACGGTGCAATTAGCGGCGAAAGCCGGAGAAGGCGGCCGTTTATTCGGATCGATTACAAGCAAGCAAATTGCCGAAGCGCTGCAATCTCAGCACAATATCAAAATCGATAAGCGCAAAATCGAACTCGAGGATGCTATTCGTTCCCTAGGATACACGAATGTGCCTGTGAAACTACACCCGGAAGTTACAGCGACATTAAAGGTGCACGTGACAGAACAGAAATAACGGTGTAATCGTTGACCAATTCTGTTTCGTTTTCAACGGAAAGGGAAGCAGTATATGATACATGAGAATAAATGTGATTTTATGGGGAGTTTTCCCCATATAATCACATTTTTCTTATGACAGGAAAAACGGGGGAAAAGGTGGTGAAAGACATGAGCGAACTATTTTCGGAACGGATTCCTCCGCAAAGCATTGAAGCGGAACAAGCTGTGCTAGGCGCCGTATTTCTTGATCCTTCCGCTTTAACGCTAGCCTCGGAAATTTTAATTCCGGAAGATTTTTATCGCGCTGCCCATCAAAAAATTTTCCATGCGATGCTCCGTGTCGCCGACAAAGGAGAACCAGTCGATTTAGTTACAGTGACGGCTGAGCTTGCCGATACGCAGCAACTGGAAGAAGTCGGCGGCGTCTCGTATTTAAGTGAGCTTGCCGATTCAGTGCCGACAGCGGCCAACGTGGAATATTATGCGCGCATCGTGGAAGAAAAATCGGTACTGCGCCGCTTGATTCGCACCGCTACATCGATCGCGCAAGACGGCTACACAAGAGAAGATGAAGTGGACGTTTTGCTTGACGAAGCAGAGCAGAAAATCATGGAGATTTCGCAGCGGAAACATTCGGGAACGTTTAAAAATATTAAAGACGTTCTTGTGCAGACGTATGATAATATTGAAATGCTTCATAACCGAAAAGGCGAAGTAACGGGGATCCCGACCGGATTTACCGAGCTCGACCGCATGACGTCGGGATTTCAGCGCAGCGATTTTATTATTGTCGCGGCTCGTCCTTCCGTAGGAAAAACGGCATTTGCCTTAAATATTGCGCAAAACGTAGCGACAAAAGCGAATGAAAACGTCGCGATTTTTAGTTTGGAAATGAGCGCCCAGCAATTAGTGATGCGGATGTTATGCGCGGAAGGAAATATTAACGCGCAAAATTTGCGGACGGGAAAACTGACTCCGGAAGACTGGGGCAAGCTAACGATGGCGATGGGAAGTTTATCGAACGCCGGCATTTATATTGATGATACGCCAAGCATCCGCGTCAGCGATATTCGCGCCAAATGCCGTCGCCTAAAGCAAGAAAGTGGCCTTGGCATGGTAGTGATCGACTACTTGCAGCTTATTCAAGGAAGCGGTAGAAACAGAGAAAACCGTCAGCAGGAAGTGTCGGAAATCTCCCGCTCTTTAAAGGCGTTAGCCCGTGAATTAGAAGTGCCGGTGATCGCGTTATCCCAGTTGTCGCGAAGCGTCGAGCAGCGCCAAGATAAACGGCCGATGATGTCCGATATCCGCGAATCGGGGAGCATCGAGCAAGATGCAGACATTGTCGCCTTTTTATACCGCGATGACTATTACAATAAAGATTCGGAGAATAAAAATATTATTGAGATTATTATTGCTAAACAGCGCAATGGCCCAGTTGGGACAGTGCAGCTTGCATTTATTAAAGAATATAATAAGTTCGTCAATTTGGAACGCCGTTTTGATGATGCCCAAATTCCGCCAGGGGCGTAACGAAAAGAAGGTGTCATTTTTTACTGACACCTTCTTCATTTTATTGGACAGTGCTTTTAAAATGCGAATAAATTAAATGTTAATAAACAACAACGTTCGTGTTTTCTTGACTTTCCTGATAAAAATTGCTACACTTACAATGTTTATATCGAGTTAAAGTGGAGGTGCTCGCCATGTCGTCAGTCGTCGTTGTCGGGACACAATGGGGCGATGAAGGAAAAGGAAAAATTACCGACTTTTTATCAGAAAACGCGGAAGTTATTGCGAGATATCAAGGCGGAAACAATGCCGGACATACGATTGTCTTTAACGGAGAGAAATATAAATTGCATTTAATTCCGTCCGGTATTTTTTATAAAGATAAAATTTGCGTGATCGGCAACGGAATGGTCGTTGACCCGAAAGCGTTAGTGGCAGAGCTGAAATATTTGCATGATCGCGGTATTTCTACCGATAATTTACGCATCAGCAACCGTGCCCACGTCATTTTGCCATACCATTTAAAACTGGATGAACTCGAAGAAGAGCGGAAAGGCGCGAACAAAATCGGCACGACGAAAAAAGGAATCGGGCCAGCCTACATGGATAAAGCGGCGCGCATCGGCATTCGCATCGTCGATTTATTGGATCGTGAAGTGTTTGAAGAAAAATTGACACGCAATTTGCAAGAGAAAAATGTGCTTTTTGAAAAAGTGTACGGCGTGGAAGGATTCAAATTAGAAGATATTTTCGAAGAGTATTATGAGTATGGGCAGCAAATTGCAAAATATGTTTGCGATACGTCCGTTGTTTTAAACAACGCGCTTGACGAAGGACGTCGCGTTCTTTTTGAAGGGGCGCAAGGCGTCATGCTGGATATTGACCAAGGAACGTACCCGTTTGTTACTTCCTCGAATCCGGTTGCTGGCGGTGTAACGATCGGCGCCGGAGTTGGGCCAACGAAAATTAACCATGTCGTCGGCGTGGCGAAAGCATATACGACCCGTGTCGGCGACGGTCCGTTCCCGACCGAATTGCATGATGAAATCGGTGACCGCATCCGCGAGGTCGGGCGCGAATATGGAACAACCACGGGCCGCCCGCGCCGCGTCGGCTGGTTTGACAGCGTGGTTGTCCGCCATGCGCGTCGCGTCAGCGGTATTACCGATTTATCGCTCAATTCGATTGACGTATTGACAGGAATTGAAACGCTGAAAATATGCGTTGCCTACCGTTATAAGGGAAAAGTATTGGAAGAGTTCCCAGCCAGCTTAAAAGTATTAGCGGAATGTGAGCCAATTTATGAGGAACTGCCAGGCTGGTCTGAAGATATTACAGGGGTGCGCAGTTTGAATGAGCTTCCAGCGAACGCCCGCCATTATGTCGAACGCATTTCGCAGTTGACAGGGATTCCGCTGTCGATTTTCTCTGTCGGCCCGGATCGTTCGCAAACAAACGTGGTTCGCAGCGTATATGCGTAAAATATGTAGTATAATGATAGAAAAAGCGTAGATGCAGCGATGTATCTATGCTTTTCTTTTTGTTTCTCCTTT
The DNA here is from genome assembly GCF_000632515.1 of Parageobacillus genomosp. 1. Taxonomy (GTDB): domain Bacteria; phylum Bacillota; class Bacilli; order Bacillales; family Anoxybacillaceae; genus Saccharococcus. The sequence goes on along the minus strand of NZ_CM002692.1, from coordinate 3,511,946 downwards.
AAATGGCAAACGGTTATGAGTGATTTCATTTTGATAACATGATAAATTAATAATGATAAATCTATTTTGAATTCCATCGTAAAGAAAGGATGTGAAGAAGATGGAAAAGCGGATTTTGGTTGTTGATGACGAAAAGCCGATTGCGGATATTTTGCAATTTAACTTACAAAAAGAAGGATATGAAGTGATTTGTGCATACGATGGCGAAGAAGCGTTGCAAAAAGTCGAGGAAGTCATGCCTGACCTTATTTTGCTAGATATTATGCTTCCGCAAAAAGACGGAATGGAAGTTTGTCGGGAAGTGCGGAAAAAATACGATATGCCGATTATTATGTTAACCGCAAAAGATTCCGAGATTGATAAAGTGCTTGGTTTGGAATTAGGGGCAGATGACTATGTCACGAAGCCGTTCAGTACAAGAGAATTGCTAGCGCGGGTAAAGGCGAATTTACGCCGCCATTCACAAACGGCGGCCCAGGAGGAAGCGAGTGATACAAACGAGATCATCATTGGCTCGCTTGTCATTCGTCCTGATGCCTATATCGTGTTAAAACGAGGGGAAACGATTGAATTAACGCATCGAGAGTTTGAATTGCTTCATTATTTAGCTAAACATATTGGACAAGTGATGACAAGGGAACACCTGTTGCAAACGGTATGGGGATATGATTATTACGGCGACGTTCGTACGGTCGATGTCACGGTGCGTCGTCTTCGTGAAAAAATTGAAGATAATCCATCACATCCGTCATGGATTGTGACGCGTCGGGGAGTCGGCTATTATTTACGCAACCCAGAACAGGAGTAGCGAAAGCAGATGAAAAAAGTAGGTCCATTTCGTTCGATCCATTTTAAATTTGTTATTATATATGTTTTATTGATTCTGATCGCGATGCAAATCATTGGTGTGTATTTTGTCAGAAAGCTAGAAACAGAGCTAGTGCAAAGCTTCAAAAATTCCTTGAATGAACGGGTTACGCTCCTGGCGTACAATGTGGAGCAGGCGATCAGTAAAGAAAGAGACGCAAAAAGTCCAACGTTGGAAGAAGATATTCGCTCCCTTCTTCACGATTTTGTTTCCCAGGATATTTCAGAAGTGCGCGTCATTGATGACAAAGGCAAAGTGTTGGCAACATCCAACCCTTATATGCAAAATATTGTAGGAAAGCGAACAACAGAAATTTATGTAAAGCGCTCGCTTGTAACGGGAGAAATAGTTGACAGTATGCATCTCGACCCGAAGGGGCATCGCATATATATTTCTTCTACACCGATTAAATCGGACGGTGAAGTAAAGGGAGTTATTTACATCATTGCTTCGATGGAAAATGTATTTTCACAAATGAGGCAAATCAATACAATTTTAGCGACAGGGACCGGGATTGCTCTCGCCATCACTGCTGTGCTCGGTATTTTTTTGTCACGCACGATCACCCGTCCGATTTCCGACATGCGCAAGCAGGCGCTGGCAATGACAAAAGGCGATTTCTCGCGTAAAGTAAAAATTTACGGTTACGATGAAATCGGGCAATTGGCGATGACGTTCAACAATTTAACGAAAAAGCTGCAGGAAGCGCAGGCGACAACGGAAGGGGAGCGGCGCAAGCTGGAGTCGGTATTGACGCATATGACCGACGGGGTGATCGCGACGGATCGCCGCGGCAGGGTGATCCTTATTAATGACGCTGCCTTGAACATCTTGAATGTTTCACGTGAAACAGTGCTGTCGAGCTCCATTATTGACGTGCTTGGAATCGGTGATCAATACACATTTGAAACATTGCTTGAGGAACGCGACTCGCTCATTTTAGACTTCAGCACCGATGAGGAATTATATATTTTGCGAGCTTCATTATCGGTTATTCAAAAAGGTACCGGGTTTGTGAACGGATTGATTGTTGTTTTGCATGATATTACTGAGCAGGAAAAAATCGATCGGGAACGGAGGCAATTTGTTGCGAATGTTTCCCATGAGCTTCGCACGCCGCTAACAACGATGAAAAGCTATTTGGAAGCATTGGCGGAAGGGACTTGGCAAGATAAGGAGATCGCTCCGCGATTTATTCAAGTAGTGCAAAACGAAACGGAACGGATGATCCGCTTAGTCAACGACTTATTGCAACTTTCTAAACTCGACAGTAAAGATTATAAGCTGAAAAAATCATGGATCAATTTTTCCGCGTACTTTCATAAAGTGATTGATCGCTTTGAATTAACGAAAAAAGAAAATATTAAATTTGTGCGCAAAATTCCACGGGAAGCCATTTTTATTGAAGTGGATGAAGATAAAATTACACAAGTGTTAGACAATATTATTTCCAATGCGATCAAATATTCTCCTCAAGGCGGAACGATTACGTTTCGCGTCAGAGAGCTTGCCGATGAAATTATTGTCAGCGTTAGCGATGAAGGGGTCGGCATTCCGAAAGCGGACTTGGCGAAAGTGTTTGAACGGTTTTATCGTGTCGATAAAGCAAGATCCCGCAAACTTGGTGGTACTGGACTCGGGCTGGCGATTGCGAAAGAAGTCGTCGTTGCCCATGGGGGAACGATTTGGGCGGAAAGTAAGGAGCATAAAGGAACAACGATTTTCTTTACTTTACCGCTAGAACGTGATCAAAAGGATGACTGGTACGATGTATGAAACGGTAAAGACGATTGTGTTAACCTCTTTAGTGCTTGTAAGCATTATTTTAACGTTCGGATTATGGACATACCATCCAAAATACGATGTGTTGCAAAATGACGAATACATTCAGCATGTTTCCGTCAGCAACACTCAAGTAGATACAGCGATGATCGTCCAGCCTTCGCAAATATTGATTCATAAACATAATGCCCATTATGGAATCATCAAGGATGAGGAAAGAAATGAGATTTTAAAAGAAATAAAAAAATGGACGATCGATGATTTTGAAGATATTTCTTCGACGATTCCAATCGGAAAATTTTTATCGTTTTTAGATGATAAACAAAGAATAGAGCTCGTTTATCCCGATAGCATCCCCATGGATGTGTACCGGTCCATTTTGCAAATTAAAGATAAAGGGATAAAAAATCACTATTTTGACCGCATCGTGATTCCATTCGCGAACAAAAATGAGCTCCCTGTTTATTTTATTTCTACGGAAAAGCGGAAAGTGTACAAGGCGCTGGCAAGCGACGTTGTATTATCGGAAGTAAACAAGCTAACCGCGGAAATCGATCGCCATCCGCGTTATTTCCCTTATGCCGTTAGTGAAACGAAGCAAATTTATTTGCCCGAAAAAGAAGTGGTAATGGATCGCCTGCAGTATTATACGGACGAGCTCGACCCTGATAAATTTAAAGAGGCATTGTTTAGTGATCCAAGTTTTGTAAAAAAAGATTTAATTACATTTGGCGAAGAATATACAGATGGATCGCGGCTAATGGACGTCGATTTTCTGCAGCGAATGCTGCTGTACGTCAATCCGGCGGCGCAGGTGAAGAACAATGAAGGAAACGAGCAAAATGGGAATTTAATCGAAAAAAGCATTGATTTTGTCAACGAACATGGCGGCTGGACCGATATATATCATTTTGCAAGATGGGATGAGGAGGAACGGAAAGTTGTATTCCGCCTTACGATTAACGGCCGTCCCGTGTTTAACGAATACGGCATGTCCGAAATTACCCAAACATGGGGATATAGCCAACTTGTGACATATCAGCGGCCTCTGTTTCGTTTAGAAATTTACGATCTCGTCAATGTGCCAAGAACGCTATTATCCGGCCATGAAGTGATCGAAAAGCTCGAAAAGGTCAAAGGATTTAGAAAGGGGCTAGTCAAAGATATTACAGTCGGTTATGAGCTTGTGAAAGATCCGGAACGTGAAAAAGTGATTATTTTAGAGCCATCATGGTTTTACTTGTACGGCCAGACGTGGAAGAAGGTGCCCGTGGATGATCAGGATCGTGAAAAAAGAGGTGGGAACGTAAATGGATTGGAGTAAAACAAAGACGATTTTCATTATTACGTTCCTAATCCTCGATTGTTTTTTAGGTTATCAGTTTATGGAAAAGCGGAATAGCAGCCAGTTGGACGTCATTTTGGAAACAACCATTGAAGAGCAATTGCAGGCAAACGGCATCACCTACGTCGAACTGCCGAAAGAAATCACAAAGGCGGCTTATGTGAGCGGCAAAAGCAAGGAGTTTACGAAAGAAGAAATAAAAAAATTGTCAGGGCAAAAAGTCACGGTACAGGATGATAAAGAGTTAAAAGGAGCATTCGTGCATCCGATATCGCTTAATTTTAAGGATCCGTACCGGTTGAAGGAATTTTTGCAGCGACATATTATTGACGGCCAAAAATATACGTTTTGGGCGTTTGATGAAAAATCGAATACGGTCATTTGCTATCAGATGTACGATGGCAAAATCATTTATAACAATGAAAACAGCAAGCTGTTAATACATGTCAATGAGCGCAACGAAGCGGTATCCTATGAGCAAACGATGTTAGACGAGTTACAAAAATATGAAAGAAAGCAAGACATTGTTCCTGCTATTAAGGCCATCGAAACGTTATATAAAAAGGGATACTTGGAGCCGGGAGACCGCGTTACCTCGGTAGAGCTGGGATACTATGGCCTTGTGCAGTTTACCGCCTCACAAGTATTAACGCCAACGTGGCACATTGTCGTAGACGGGAAAGAAGATTATTTTGTTAACGCCTTTGAAGGACAAATTATTAACGATGAGGAGAATGTTTTGGAGTGAGAAATAATGGGGATGCAGTTTAGTGTCTTAGCAAGCGGCAGCACAGGAAATGCATTTTATATAGAAACAGAGCGGCAGCGGCTCCTTGTTGACGCAGGTTTAAGCGGCAAACAATTAGAACAATTATTTGCGCAAATCGACCGCCAGCTGCAGGACATCACCGCTGTGTTAGTCACCCATGAACATAGCGATCATATTAAGGGGTTGGGCGTGATTGCCCGCAAGTACCGCTTGCCTATTTATGCGAACGAAAAAACGTGGAAAGCAATGGAGGGAATGATTGGCGAAATCCCCACCGAGCAAAAGTTTATTTTTCCATCAGGAAAAGTGCAGTCGTTTGGCGACTTGGATGTGGAATCGTTTGGTGTATCGCATGATGCAGCCGAACCGATGTTTTACGTATTCCATCATGAAGGAAAAAAGCTGGCGCTAATGACAGATACCGGGTATGTCAGTGACCGGATGAAAGGGACGATTGAAAATGCCGATGTCTTTATTTTTGAAAGCAACCATGATGTCGAAATGCTGCGGATGGGAAAATATCCGTGGAATGTCAAACGCCGCATTTTAAGCGATGTCGGGCATATTTCGAACGAAGAGGCAGGGCTGGCGTTAGCTGATGTCATTGGCGACCGTACAAAGCGAATTTATTTGGCCCATCTAAGTCAAGATAATAATATAAAAGAATTAGCGCGGATGACAGTAGCACAAGTGTTGGCAAATAAAGGGCTAGAGGCCGGCGGTCAGTTTGATTTATATGATACCGATCCGAAAAAAGCAACGGCGCTAGTGTATGTATGACTTTCGCTTTGTCGAAAATAGATAAACGTGCTTATAATGGATTTTTCTGCTTGTTCATGATTATAATGAGGAATGGACAGCCTATCGGAAAGGGTTGATACGCATGGGATACTATGATGACCATTATGAGCAGTACCGTCAAATTCAAAAAAGGAGACGTGGAGGCTGGTTTGTTTCTGCGTTAGTGGGCGCTATGTTAGGGGCGTTTTTAGTAGTGATCTCTATTCCGGCTCTTTCGCGGTGGGACGTGCTTCCTTATGATATTGCCCCAAAAGAAAGTGGGCAAGCGCCAAATAAGGAAACAGCCAAAACGCCTTCTGTACAGCAAAACGTTTCTGTTGATGTGACAAGTGGAGTAACGAAGGCGATTGATAAAGTGTCAGACGCTGTCGTTGGCATTGTCAATATTCAAGAAGCGAGCTTTTGGTCGCAGGAGGGCGAAGCTGGTGTCGGCTCAGGCGTCATTTATAAAAAGGAAAATGGCAAGGCATTTATCGTCACCAACCATCACGTTGTAGAGAATGCTAGCCAATTGGAAGTAAGCTTAAAGGACGGAACAAGGGTGCCGGCAAAATTGCTCGGAAGCGACGTGTTAATGGATTTAGCGGTACTGGAAATCGATGCGGAGCATGTGAAAAAAGTCGCGGAGTTCGGCAATTCTGATACCGTGAAACCAGGAGAACCGGTCATTGCGATCGGCAACCCGCTTGGCTTGCAATTTGCCGGTTCAGTGACCCAAGGAATTATTTCAGGAACAAATCGAACGGTGGAAGTCGATTTGGATCAAGACGGCGCACCTGATTGGAATGCCGAAGTATTGCAAACAGATGCAGCGATTAACCCAGGCAACAGCGGCGGCGCTTTAGTCAATGTCGAAGGGCAGGTTATTGGCATCAACTCAATGAAAATTGCCCAAGAGTCAGTCGAAGGCATCGGCTTTGCCATTCCAATCAATACAGCGATCCCGATCATTTCTGATTTGGAAAAGTACGGGCAGGTGCGTCGGCCATATATGGGGGTAGAGCTTCGTTCCTTAAGCGACATTTCTTCATATCATTTACAAGCAACGCTGCACTTGCCGAAACATGTCACGGAAGGGGCGGCGGTCATTCAAGTCGTGCCGATGTCGCCAGCGGCACAAGCGGGATTAAAGCAGTTTGATGTCATCGTTGCCCTAGATGACTATAAAATTCGTAATGTATTAGACTTGCGTAAATATTTGTATACGAAAAAATCGATTGGCGATGAAATGAAAGTGGCGTTTTATCGTGACGGGGAAAAACATACGGTGACGATGAAGCTGGCGAAAGAATCTTTTTAAAATGAAAAGGAGCGGATCACGCTCCTTCTTCTTTTTCCACAACTGGATAAAAGGAGTGAGACTGATGTTTCTTTGCTGTGAAGAACATGTGGATATGGCTATTGATATGTATGTGGATGAAACGGAGCAAGCGCCAAATGTTTCATTGATCAGTGTGGATAACTCCGGTCAATCGTGTGATTTTTGCGAAAATAAGGCTGTATATATAGTGGGGAACTAATGTTTTTACACAATATGTGGATAGACTCTGTGTATATGTGGATAAGTACTGTTGATAACATGTTTGCAAAGTGGGGATGATCTGTGCATATTTATGTTGTTGCTGTTGGTAAGTTGAAAGAAAAATATTTAGTACAAGGAGTGAATGAATATACAAAACGGCTATCCGCTTATGCGAAAATCGACCTTATTGAAGTCCCGGATGAGAAAGCGCCGGAACATTTAAGCGGGCAGGAAGCCGAGCAAATCAAGCAGAAAGAAGGAGAACGGATTTTAGCGAAAATTCCTAGTGACGCCTATGTCATTGCCTTGGCGATAGAAGGGAAAATGAAGTCATCGGAACAGTTTGCCGCCGATTTAGACAAGCTGGCCACTTACGGAAAAAGCAAAGTGGCATTTGTAATCGGCGGCTCGCTAGGCTTAAGCAAACAAGTAATGCAGCGCGCCGACGAAGTGTTATCGTTTTCCAAAATGACGTTCCCGCACCAGCTGATGCGCCTTATTCTCCTTGAACAAATTTATCGGGCGTTTCGGATTAATAGAGGGGAGCCGTATCATAAATAGGGAATGGGGTTGCACAATAAGAGGAGCCGTATATTACGCGGCTCCTCCGTATTTTACCGATACTCTGTTTTTCCCGAGGTTTTTTGATTGAAGCAGTAATTGATCAGCGTATACATATGCTTTCTCTATGGATACATGACCGCCTGTTTGAAAGAAATATAAACCAAAAGAAGAAGTATAGGAGATGAGTCTCTCTTCAGACTCATATTCCACAGATACGACACTGTCGCGAATCGTCTGCAAAATCGTTTCTACCAGCTGCACGCTTTCCTCAAACGTCCGATTGCGCAGGAACATCGTAAATTCTTCTCCACCGCTGCGGAATAAGAAATCATCTTTATTTAGAAAGTGCTGCAATGTTGAGGCAAAATGCCGGATTACTTGATCGCCGACGGCATGATTATATGTATCGTTAATTTTTTTGAAATTGTCGATATCGGCGACGACGACGCTCATCCATTCATTTGTTTGATTTAATTCGGCTATTTTTTTATCCATAAACGCGCGGTTATGGACATCGGTGAGAAAATCGGTATAGGCCATTTTTTCAAATTGGTCGCGCTCGATTTTATGCTGGATGCTTTGCGATTTTAAGAAAAACGAGCGGCTGACGAAATAATTGAGCAAAAACAAGCTGATAAGCATGTCCCATCGTTTTTCTTCCAAGAAAATCAATAGCAGGCCGTTTGTTAATGAAACTTTCCCCATGTCAAACAAGCTTCTTGTTTTAATAAAGTCAATTGCCTCTTGCCATGTTTTTATATCGCCTACGGCATGGAATACAGTAATAAGACCAATGTCCGTCAACAAGGAAACGATAACGATCAGCAAAAACAAAAGCAGCCAAAAACCAAACGGGATGCGGTTGAACAAAGGATAAAGAAGGTGATATAAGTAGAACGCAAGGGAATTAAACGTCACAAAAGAGCCAATATTGTATATCGTATGCAGCCATTCGTCAGGTTCGGCCGTTTTTAGCCATTTTTTTGTAACGTGTTCGGTCAGGCGAAACAATGCCTCAAACATAAACAATCCAAGCGGACCGGCAAAAATTGCGAACGATAAGCTGTAATTGATGCCGTAATCGACAGGAATGTTGCTTTTTGTTTTATCGACGACGCGCAAATGGGAATAAAGGCTGGAAAAAAACCAGTATAAAAACAGCGCTGTAAAATATGTACCATTGGCGGTAAAGGGATGGGAATACAGAGCGATGGCAACGGCAGTAAAGAAGATAGCAAAAATGATTTTTCTTGCCCGCAATAGCATCATCTATTTCTCTCCTACAATATAAATCGTTATAAAAAAAATATTCTGATTTAAAAGATAATTAATTTTAAAATAAGTAGAACAATTTTTTATTAAAATTATATCTCTATTTGTCCGTTTATTAAATACCTATAGTTAGAAAATTTTTCTATTTAATTTAATACCCAAATAGTGGAATCAGAACATAAAATGATTGACAGGACAAGCTAAAAGGTGTTAGCATGGAATCCAATAACCAATAGCGATTTTAAATTTTAGATATTAGACACATAAAATTGCACGCTTGGTTAAGAAGGGTATGGTTCTTCGTTAAGTTAAGCACTTTGATGAACGCGATGATCCATGGGGAGGGTTTCTTCATCGCTGCTTATCAAACGGGGAATTATTTGAAAGGAGCTATTGAATGAAAGAATTTCATACGTTCGGTTGGTATGCGGCAAAAATTTCCCCGTATTTGCCGAAAAAGGCGTTTCAACCTGTTCAGTCCCGTCTTTTTGGAGGTTTGGCTTATTTATTGTTGACCATCGGTGGCATCCTCGCTGTTTCTCTTTTGCATCTTCATCCGATATGGAATCTCCTCATTTCTGTTGTGTTAGGCTTCAGTTTCGCGTCATTAGGATTTTTAGGACATGAAATTTTGCATGGCACGGTCGTGCGAAAACCGTGGTTGCGCGATGTTCTAGGCGCGATTGCGTTTTGGCCGCTATGCACCGGGCCAAAGCTATGGCGAAAATGGCATAATGCGACTCATCATGTGCACACACAGGATGAAGAAATGGATCCTGACGCATGGCCAAGTTTAGAGAAATTAGCCAAAAGCCGCTTATTGCGCTGGGTATATAAAATTCCGTTTCCGATTCGCGCGTTTTTCGCTTTTAGTTCTTTATCGGTGATGTTTACGCTTCATTCTATCAGGATGTTGGTGTATTTCTTCAAAGATTTTCGGCCGAAAAATCGAAGCGTTATATTGCTTCAGTTTTGCCTGCCATGGGCTACGTGGATAGGGCTATTGTTGATCATTGGCTGGGAACGTTGGTTTTTCGCCTTTTTGTTGCCATTGTTCATCGCTAATTTTATCGTGATGAGCTATATTTCTACTAATCATCGTTTAAATCCGTTAGTTCCGGTGAATGATCCATTAGCGAACAGCCTTTCGGTGACCGTGCCGAAGTGGGTCGATGTGCTTCACTTTCACTTTTCCTATCATACGGAACATCATCTCTTTCCAGCGATGAGCTCGAAATATTATCCATTAGTGAAGGAGCATATTAAACGAATGTGGCCGGAGAGGTATCATGAAATGCCGATGAGTAAAGCATTGGCCGCGCTTTGGAAAACGCCGAGAGTCTATTATCAGCAAAATGAACTGATTGAGCCGCGGCAAGGCCATGTTTACGGTGTGCTAGGAAATGGATTGGATCCTGACAATATTACGTATCGAAACGTTGAGGTAGTGCCGTTTTCCAGCTTGGAAAAGAAACCGATGACCATGAAAAAAGCGGCAGAGAAAGGCGAAAAATAACAAAAAAGGATTCTTCATCATGAGAGTGATGAAGAATCCTTTTTGTTCACTGTTATTTTCGACGCATCGCTTGAACGATGACATCATGAATATGCGTATTTTCATACACGCCTGTTAGTTTGTCAGCTCCTGGTCCCATCGCGGTTAGCGGAACGTCGACACCTGTATGACCGGTTGTCGTCCAATCGATGGTAAACGTTTGTTCAGAATGAGTAACAGGGAACGGCCCATCTTCGGAGGAAATTGTTTTTCCATCTCCTGACTCATCTGTATCATTGGCGGTTTCAATTGCTAATCCGCCGCATTCATGGTCTGCAAGAACGATTACGAGTGTATCAGGATGTTTCTTCGCATATTCTTTTCCGATGGCGACAGCTTTATCAAATTGTTGACCAGCTTTGAGCATGAGAGAAGCATTATTTTCATGACTCATTTCATCGATGGCTTCTTCTTCAACGAGGAGGAAAAATCCTTTTTTATTTTTGGAGAGAATGTCAATCGCTTTTTTCGTCATCTCAGGTAGCGATACGACAGGATTGTACACATCCCCCTCTCCTTCAGGACGTTGCTGGAACATTTCTTCGTTGGCAAAAAGACCAAGGAGCTTGTTCGAGTGAGCTTGTCTTAATTCGTCAGCGTTGCTTACGTATGTATAACCTAGTTGTTTTGCCTTCTCGACAAGGTTTCCTTGCGTCCCTTTGCTTGCCTCGCTTGGATCCTCACTAGGGTGGTCAGGGTGTTTCCCTGGATTTTCGGACGGATACCAGTAATCTTCACCGCCACCTAAAATGACATCTACTTTGCTGTTTTCGAGATATTGTTTGGCAATATCGCTTTGGGATGAACGATTGGCTACATGGGCGGCGAATGCTGCCGGAGTAGCGTCCGTCACTTGGCTTGTTGTGACAAGCCCTGTCGATTTCCCTGCTTCCTTCGCTTGTTCGAGAATGGTTTGGACCGGTTTTCCATTCACGTCGACCCCAATGGCGCCATTATACGATTTTACCCCTGTCGCAATCGCGGTCGCGGCAGCTGCGGAGTCAGTTATAAATGATTTTTTGTCGGCGGAATTCGTATGGACGATTCCGGAATAAGGCATATCATCCATTTCCAGCTCCCCGTTTACTCCTTTTGTTGCCAAGCGGATTGCGTCACGATGGGCAGCCCCCATTCCATCCCCGACAAATACGATAACATTTTTTGCTTTTCCTTGAGTAGAAGATGATTGTGGAGAATGTTCGTTATTGAAAAAAGCGGATGCGGTGATAGCTCCGTACGTTGTAATTGTTAATGCTGCACCTAAGGTGAGTCCTGTCAGCCATCGTTTGGTTTGGACCATATTTGACACTCCCTTTTCTTATTTTTACAATCATTATGATAAAAAAGAAAATTGAAGAGATTATTAATAAGATGTAATTATTGTGAAAATGTTGGAGAAGGAGGGAGAAGCGTTGTATCCATTTACGAAGGAGTTATCGTTGAACGGACGATGAAGATTTTAGGGGGAAATACGAATGTGATGGATCGAGAAGGTGACATTATTGGCTCTGGCGATAAAGAGAGAATCAGTCATGTTCATGAGGGGGCATTGTTCGTATTAAAGGAGGAGCTGTTATGGATATTCAAGTAAGCGCATTAGGAGCAATCGTAGCATTAATCATTGCCATTGTATTGATTTTACGAAAAGTTTCCCCCGCCTACGGGATGATTGCCGGAGCTTTCATTGGTGGGATTGTTGGCGGAGTTAATGTGACGGATACGGTCAACGTCATGATGGAAGGTGCAAAAGGAATGGTTCCCGCCGTCTTGCGCATTTTGGCCGCTGGGGTGCTGGCGGGAGTATTAATGGAATCAGGGGCGGCGGCATCGATCGCCAAAACGATTGTCGGCAAACTTGGCGAAACGCAAGCCTTGCTTGCGCTTTCTGTAGCGACGATGCTGCTGACGGCGGTTGGCGTGTTTGTCGATGTCGCGGTCATTACTGTCGCGCCGATTGCCTTGGCGATTGCCAGACGGGCGAATATCACGAAAACGTCGATTTTATTAGCAATGATTGGCGGCGGAAAGGCAGGAAACATTATGTCGCCAAATCCGAACGCCATCGCCGCGGCGGATGTGTTTCATATTCCATTAACGTCGTTGATGGCGGCAGGGATTATTCCCGCAGCATTTGGCCTTACCGTTACATACATAATAGCAAAAAAGCTTGCCCGGACAGGAACGCCTGTCGATGAAGGATGGGAAGGGAAAAGTGATGGATCGGTACCGCCATTTTTCACGGCCATTATCGCTCCGCTTGCTGCCATCTTATTGCTTGCGTTGCGGCCGCTGTTTCATATTGCGATTGATCCGATGATCGCTCTTCCTGTCGGCGGCATCGTTGGGGCGCTGGTGATGAAAAAAGGGGCCCATTTAAATACATTCATGATATCCGGATTAGCGAAAATGTCCGGCGTTGCCATTATGTTGGTCGGAACGGGGACATTGGCAGGGATTGTCGCGAATTCTTCACTAAAAGATGTGATTGTCCATGGATTGGATCATTTCGGCCTGCCTGCTTATGTGCTGGCGCCGATCTCTGGAATTTTTATGTCCGGAGCGACCGCTTCGACGACTGCTGGAACTGTTGTCGCGAGCAGCGTCTTCGGTGCGACAATTATGAGTTTAGGCATTTCCGCATTAGCCGGAGCCGCCATGATTCATGCCGGAGCGACGGTGCTTGATCATTTGCCGCATGGCAGCTTCTTTCACGCGACGGCGGGCAGCGTCCATATGGAGATAAAGGAACGGCTGAAATTAATTCCGTATGAGTCGCTGATCGGCTTGACGCTTACCGTCATCTCGACGCTTATTTTTGGTGTCTTTCGCTTGTTTTCATGATCACAATAGGGGGAGAGAAGATGAAAATCGTTATTGCGCCAGATTCGTTTAAAGAAAGTCTGTCCGCACTCGAAGTAGCGAATGCAGTGGAAAAAGGTTTCCGCGAAGTATTTCCAGAGGCGGAATATGTGAAAGTGCCGATGGCAGACGGTGGAGAAGGAACCGTCCAGTCGCTCGTTGACGCGACAGGCGGACGCATCGTCGAAACGGAAGTGACCGGACCGCTTGGGGAGCGCGTGTCGGCCTTTTTCGGCATGCTTGGCGACGGGAAGACGGCAGCGATTGAAATGGCGGCCGCTTCCGGCCTGCACCTTGTCCCGCGGGACAAGCGCAACCCGCTCGTGACGACAACAAGAGGAACGGGTGAATTAATCCTTGCCGCTCTTGACGAAGGCGCTGAGCATATTATTATCGGCATCGGCGGGAGCGCGACCAATGACGGCGGAGCCGGCATGGTGCAAGCACTTGGCGGCCGTCTTTTAGACCATCGCGGTCAGGAAATCGGTTCGGGAGGCGGCAGCTTGTCCGAACTGGCTGACATTGATCTTTCCGGGCTGGACGCGAGGCTGAAGCACGTCAAAATTGAGGTGGCTTGCGATGTCGACAATCCGCTGACAGGGCCAAACGGGGCTTCGGCGATTTTCGGTCCGCAAAAAGGGGCGTCACCGGAAATGGTCGCGGTGCTCGATCAAAATTTGCAGCACTATGCCGCTGTCATTGAACAGGCGTTAGGGAAACAAGTGAAAGACATCCCTGGCGCCGGGGCGGCGGGCGGTTTAGGCGCGGGGCTGCTTGCCTTTCTGAACGCAGATTTAAAGCGCGGAGTTGACATTGTATTGGAAACGGTAAAATTTTCTGAGCAAATTCAAGGCGCTGCGCTTGTGATTACTGGAGAGGGGCGCATCGATGGACAGACGATCTTTGGAAAAACGCCCGTCGGTGTCGCCAAAGCGGCCAAGCGGTACCATATACCGGTCATTGCCCTTGCCGGCTCCGTGTCCGATGACAGCGACGTTGTACTGAACCACGGCATTGACGCGCTTTACAGCATTGTCCCGGGAATTATTTCACTGGAAAAAGCTATTGAAAACGCAGAATATTATATTACAAAAGTGGCACGAAACATTGCTGCGGCATGCAAAATTGGAAAAAATATGGGGTGAGAAGTCCCTTCCATTTAAGGGACTTTTTTTTAATTTAAAATTTAATATTAAAAGAAAATTAAAAATATTTTATAATATCAATGTTATTAGATGAATAGATATAGGGGGGATTGAAGTGGAGAAATTTGTAGAGTGGTTAAACGGGATTATTTGGAGCCCGGCATTAGTTGTTCTTTGTTTAGCAACAGGTCTCTTTTATTCATTGCTTACTCGCTTTTTACAAGTGAGGCACATGAAAGAAATGATCAAGCAAATGTTCCAGGGCAAAAGCTCAGAGGCAGGAATTTCCTCTTTCCAAGCGCTGTCGCTTGCATTGTCCGGACGGGTAGGGACAGGGAATATCGCCGGTGTCGCAACGGCGATTGCATTTGGAGGGCCTGGAGCCGTCTTTTGGATGTGGCTCATCGCGTTTATAGGGGCAGGCTCCGCGTTTGTCGAAGCGGCGCTTGCGCAAGTGTATAAAACGAAACAAGATGGCCAGTTTCGCGGTGGTCCAGCCTATTACATTGAAAAAGGCTTGAATATGAAATGGTATGCAGTCTTATTTGCGGTTGTGACGGTGCTGGCGACCGGCGTACTGCTTCCAGGCGTGCAGGCCAACAGCATTGCCGAAGGGATTAAAAATGCTTTTGGGGTCAGCCCGACGGTTACGGGAATTGGCATTGTTATTCTTTTAGGTGTTATCATTTTTGGCGGCGTCAAACGGATTGCACGTGCAGCTGAATGGATTGTCCCGTTTATGGCGCTAGGGTATATTTTAATGGCCTTATTTATCGTTTTTGCCAATATTTCTGAACTGCCGCGTGTACTTGGTTTAATTTTCCGCAGCGCCTTTGGCATGGACGCAGCGTTTGGCGGCATTCTTGGCGCGGCGATTTCCTGGGGTGTGAAACGCGGCATTTATTCCAATGAAGCGGGACAAGGGACGGCGCCGCATGCGGCCGCAGCAGCTGAAGTGTCGCATCCGGCGAAACAAGGCTTAGTTCAAGCATTTTCCGTCTACGTCGATACATGGTTTGTATGTTCGGCGACGGCATTCATGATTTTGATCACTGGCATGTATAATGTCACGCCGGAAGGAAAAGCGCCAATTGTGCAAAAACTTGGGGATGTGGAGCCAGGGCCTATTTTTACGCAAAAAGCGGTGGAAACGGTATTTCCAGGCTTTGGCGCGCCGTTTGTCGCGATTGCTTTATTCTTCTTTGCGTTTACGACGATTATGGCCTACTACTATATGGCAGAAACGAACATCGCGTATATGGCCCGCCTATTGAAGTTAAATAAGGCAAACTGGCTTCAATTTGCATTAAAAATTGCGATGTTAGCAGTTGTATTTTACGGATGCGTGAAAACGGCGAAACTTGCTTGGACGCTGGGCGATATCGGTGTCGGAAGCATGGCTTGGCTCAATTTGATTGCGATTCTTTTATTGACGAAACCAGCGTTAAAAGTTCTGAAGGACTATGAACAACAGAAAAAAGCCGGAAAAGATCCGGTCTTTGATCCAGTAAAACTAGGTATTACGGGTGCTGACTTTTGGGAAAAAGAATATCCAACCTCTCACGCAAAAGCAGTAAACGAAGATTAATATAAAGGGAGCTGTCTATACGCAGACAGCTCCTTTTTATATTATGCACGCGGCCATGAGGCGATCGCTTCCAATGTTCCTTTAATGGTAAAGCGGCCAAATTGATGCGGCAAAATAAAATGATCTCCTTTTTTCAATATGTAAGAACGTTCTCTGGATACGAGCTCCCCTTGTCCGGCAAGGACGCTGACGATCAAGAAATGTCGGGTTTGCTCGAATTCGGCAGTCCCGTCCACTTCCCACTTTTGTACGCCAAAGTAGTTGCTTTCGATAAAGGTGGTAACGACAGTGCTGCCCATTTGTGTGACGCGCGGGTGGACGGCGGCGTCGCGATGCGGGACGGTCATGACGTCAAGTGCTTTCTCTAAATGGAGTTCACGTTTCTTCCCGTTGGCGTCGACGCGGTCATAGTCGTAGACGCGATAGGTCGTGTCCGAGCTTTGCTGTGTCTCGAGGACGAGCGTCCCTTCGCAAAGGGCGTGCATTGTGCCGCTCGGGACATAGAAAAAGTCGCCGGGCTTAATCGGAACTTTGCGAAGCAACTTGTCCCACTGTCCTTGTTCCATCATTTCCTTCAATTCTTCTTTCGTCTTTGCATGGTGCCCATAAACAAGCTCTGCACCTTGTTTGCAGTCGATAATATACCAGCATTCCGTTTTTCCGAGTTCGCCATTTTCATGCTGTTGCGCGTATGCGTCATCGGGATGCACTTGCACCGATAAATCGGCGTTCGCATCTAAAATTTTCGTCAACAATGGAAAGCGGTCCGATGGAAAGTGGCCAAATAAGTCGCGGCGCTCTTCCCACAATTGGCCAAGCGTCATTCCTTGAAATGGCCCGTTTTTAATCACGGTTTGACCATTTGGATGGGCAGATACAGCCCAGCATTCTCCTGTGTGTGCCGATGGAATGGAATAGCCGAATTGGTCTGCCAATTTCGTGCCGCCCCAAATTCGTTCTTGAAAAATAGGAGTGAGAAAAATTGGCTCGATTTGCATGGAAATCACTCCTTTTATAGAGTTATACAGGATTGCCTAATTTCATTATACAAAAATATTTCTGTTTATACTTGTTGCATGACTTCTTCTTTTGTTTTAGCTTGTAGAAGACGTCCGCGAAATTCATCATCCATAAGTTTTCGAGATAATAGTTGAAGAATTTTTAAATGTTCGTTACCCGCTTGTTCTTCTGGTACGGCAATCATAAAAATGAGCTGAGCTTTTTCACCGTCTAAGCTGTCCCAGTCTATGCCGCTACGTTTTACTCCGAAGGCAACAAACGTTTGTTTTACAGCATTGCTTTTTCCATGAGGAATTGCAATTCCAAATCCGATGCCTGTACTTCCTTCCATTTCTCGATGATAAAGTGATTGTTTATACACTTCTTTGTCGTGTAAAGCGCCAGAACGATCGATCGTGGAATAGAGAAAAGAGCCGCCCAATATAAGGCAGCTCTTTGTTACGATGGATAGTCCTCTATTTTGTTTAAAGGCCGTTGCGCCGGGCCTTCGACGACATCGCCGTGAATGGAGAAGCGTGAGCCGTGGCACGGGCAGTCCCAAGTGCGGTCGCCGCTGTTCCATTCCAGTTCACATCCCATATGGGTGCATGTCGTATCCACGATGAACAATGTCCCGCTTTCATCCTTATACGCGCCAGCGCGCTTTCCGTTTACGGTCACGACCGCGCCCTCGCCGTTGGCCAAGTCTTCCGGCTTGCGGACGACCACTTCGACTTTCCCTTCGACAAGGTGTTTCGCGACATCGATATTTTGCGTGAGAAAATGTTTGATGCTTGGGTCGGCATAAAACCGGGACGGCGTATATAAGTCACGGTAGCGGTTGTCGCGTCCTAGGATCAGGTCGCTGATTAATAGACCCGCTACGGTTCCGTTCGTCATGCCCCACTTGCGATAACCTGTCGCGACATAAATATTCGGCGTGTCCGCGGTCATGTTCCCGATGTACGGCACTTTATCGAGCGTCGTTAAATCTTGCGCCGACCAGCGGTAAGGGATGTCGGTCACGGTAAATAACTCCGAGGCAAACGACTGCAATGACTCGTAATGCCGCATCATCGGGACGCCCTGTCCTGTCTTGTGGTTTTCCCCGCCGATTAAAATTAAGTTTTCTCCGTTCATCGTGGTGTAGCGGACGGAACGCTTCGGGTTGTCCGCGCTTAAATACATGCCGCCAGGATAGGTTTCAGCGATTTTCACGCCTAATACGTAAGAGCGTTCCGCGTACATACGTGAGAAATAGAAACCGCCGTCATAAAACGGAAAATGGGAACAAATGACGACATGTTCACACGTCACCCGCTTTTTGTCGCGGGTGACAACGGTCAGCGTCTGTCCTTGCTCGATATCCGCGGCAGGCGTGTATTCGTAGATTTTTCCGCCAGCCTGGACAATCATGTCGACTAGTTTCGTTAAGTATTTCAGCGGGTGAAATTGTGCTTGATTTTTCATGACGACCGCGGCTTTCACCGGGATCGGAAGCGGGATCGTTTCCACAAACGCCCCGTCGATGCCGAGCTTTTCATATGCTTTCCATTCATTGATTAATTTGGTCAGGGAGTCGGAAGAAGTAGTGTATATGTATGCATCCTGTTCCATGAAATCGCAATCGATGGCGTGCTGCTCGACCATATTGCGGATAAAACGCAATGCGTCCATGCATGCTTCATAGTACAGTTTCGCCTTTTCCTGTCCAAGGTGTTGAATAAACTCATCATAAATGATGTCGTGCTGTGCCGTAATTTTTGCAGTCGTATGCCCGGTTGTTCCGTTGAGAAGGCGGTCCGCCTCTAATAAAGCGACGCGCACTCCCTTTTTGGCAAGCAAATAAGCAGTGGTAATTCCAGAGATTCCTCCGCCAATAATGGCAACATCGGTACGAATATCTTCTTTTAGTTTTGGAAACGAAGCCAGCTCGACAGATGTCCGCCAATATGGCTCCAATGATGAAGGAAGAGATAGCATAGATCACACAAGCCTCCTTATCGTGTTTTTATTAGTTTGGCTTGATTGAGGAAAAACTATCCGTCATTGTTAGAAAATATAATGTACGGAAAGGCAGGTGTAAAAAACGGCATCTGCTTTTCTTTTTTTGGTAGTTGCACGCAAGAAAAACGAAAGATGATACAATAGGAGTAAAGAACGATACGTATATTTTATAAAAATAATAGTTAAAGGAAGATCGGGAGTGAATAAATATTCAAGTTTTCGCGAAGACAATGCAGCTGTTTGGCATGATAGCTCGATTTTGGAACATTACGGTTTAAATGAACTAAATTTTGAATCGGTGAAGAGTTATCGAGAAAAATTTGCTGCGGCAAAACCTAATCATCCGTGGAATGGGCTGGAGACGAAAGAATTTTTATACAAAATTGGTGCATGGGGAAAACTGCGAGACAGCAGCAAAGAAGGGGTTACATTAGCAGGATTGTTAATGTTTAGCGAGGAGCGCATCATTACAGAAGTTTTACCACAATACTTTCTGGAATATCGGGAAAGTTTGAACGGTATAGTAACCGACGATTGGACGACGCGATTTACCTCGCAGGACGGCACCTGGTCGGGTAACGTATATGATTTTTATTATAAAGTCATATCGCAGTTTCAGCGCCATGAGATGGGTCCCGCGCTGCAAACAGCGGTGTACGAAGCACTGATTAATGCGATTGTGCATGCCGATTATTTAGGAGAAGGCGGCATTATCATCGAAAAAGAAAATGGCATATTTCGTTTTGCCAATCCAGGTCTATTCCGCATCCCAGTCGATTCTGCGCTTTCCGGACATATGAGCAATCTTCGCAATCCGAATTTATTTAAAATGTTTATTTTAATCGGCCTTTGCAAACGGGCCGGATTTGGTTTAAAACATATTGCGGCTACCTGGAACGATCGGCACTGGAAACAGCCAGAATTTATTCAACATTCGAATCCGGAACGGACGATCGTGGTATTATATCCATTTCATTTTCCAGATGAAACAGCGGCTGCCTATGAAACAGATATATATCAAAATATGAAACAGCATGATGCGGAAGAAATCGATATGTCATTTATGGACGAAGAACCGAACTCCATAAATAACAACTCCAACTCCTTAAATAAGGAACTAAACTTCGTAAATAACGAGCCAAACTCCGTAAATAAAAACGAAAAGTCCGTAAATAACGAACCGAACTCCTTAAACAACGAGATAGACTCCGTAAATAACGGTTCTGACTCCATAAATAACGAACCAAACTCCGTAAATAGCTTGTCCGACTCCGTAAATAATGAGTTGTCCTCTGATGAAATGGACGAGAAATTATGGAATATTGCGGAGCTGGCAAGAAAGAAAAAACGATTGCCACCAAGTGTGATGGAAAATATCATTTTGCAGCTTTGTGCGCAAAGACCGCTGATGTTAAAGGAATTAGC
This sequence comes from Parageobacillus genomosp. 1, assembly GCF_000632515.1. GTDB lineage: Bacteria > Bacillota > Bacilli > Bacillales > Anoxybacillaceae > Saccharococcus. Next base: position 3,491,445 of record NZ_CM002692.1, on the reverse strand, counting down.
GGCTCTGTTGGAAAGAACGCCGGATGGATTAAGAAACAACTATTTAGGCAAGCTATTAGAGGAAGGAAAAATCCGTCTGAAATATCCAGATCAGCCGAATCATCCGAAACAAGCATATATGAAAGCGACGGAATAGGAAGGCGCCCACCAGGCAGCCTTCTTTTTTCTTGTCACACGGAGTCTTTTGCGATGTGCGGCAAATGGATGCGATAGCAGATGCTGATCAGAAAATTACGCCTCAGGTCTTAGAGAAAAATAACGCCCTAGCTCATTATTGAAATATGGAACGGTTGGTAGGATGGAAGACAGAAAGGAGGGAAAAAGGTGAAAAAGATCGGATTGTTCATAATCGGTGCGATTGCGGCGGTTACGCTCTTCGCGAACATTGGTTCTCTCGCTGTTTTGGCAGTGAGCCTTGTCATTTTGTATTACGCATGGAAACGATGGATGAAAGCGGACACAACGATGAAAAAACTGTTTTGGATCGCAGTCGGAATTATCGCTTTCGTTGCTTCCGCTTCGAATGCGCCTGCGCTCATTGCAGTTGCCGCAGCATATGTGTTGTATGTAGTTTATAAAAAATGGAATGAAACAAAACAGATGAAACCGAAAGAAATGGATGACCCGTTTGCTCATTTTGAAAAGCAGTGGGCAGAGTTAGAACGAAGCTTGTAAAGGAGGAAAACAGTGATGGCCGATTTATTAACGAGAATCAAAAATATCATCATGGCTGATTTACATGAGATGATCGATCAAAAAGAAAAGCAAAATCCAATTGCATTATTAAATGAATATTTACGGCAATGCGAAAAGGAGGTAGAAAAGGTTCGCCATCTGCTTGAGCGGCAGCACCTATTGAAAACAGAACTCACGCGCGAATACAATCAGGCGAAAGAGCTTGCGGATAAGCGAAAGTATCAAGCGCAAATCGCTTCCCAGGCGGGGGAAAATGAACTATATGAATTTGCCGTTTTGGAACAGACAAAATATGAAGAAAGAGCATCGCAAATACAAGAGCTCCTTCAGCAAGCAACAAGCGAGTTAGAACAGTTAGAAAGAAAATATGAAGAAATGAAACATAAATTAAAAGATATGCACATTCGCCGCATGCAGCTCATGGGGCGGGAAAATGTCGCACGCGCGCATTATCGAATGGATAAAGTGCTGCAAGGAGGATGGAACGATACCGCTTATTCTCGTTTTCACGAAATGGAACAATACTTAGAACGCCTGGAACAAAACGTCAAAGCCAATTATTATGCAAGCACGATTGACGCACGCATCGCGCAATTGGAGAAAAAGCTGGAAACGGAAAAGACAAATTCAATTTCATAACGAAAACGTGGTATTCTAAAAGGGCGTATACAATATTAACGCCCTTTTTTCACTAGCTATATAATGGAGATGCGGCAATCGTAATAAAGGAGGGAGGAAAAAAGATGTTTCGTCAGCAAAAAACAGATCACGCCGCTTGGCTTGCCATGATCGCCATCATTCTCTTTTTGGCAGAACTGCTATTGTTTCAACATGGAGAAGTTTTCTTCCTGCTCTTCGCGATTGGTTGTATCTATATAGGGCGAAAGCGGATGCCGAAGCTGTCAGGCGTTATTCTGTTTTGGTTTGGACTCATTAGTTTCGTCATTTCGTTAGCTAGCATGGTGACATTTCGCATTTCATTGTTTTTTATTTTAGTGTATATCATTTGGCAGTACATGCAATCGAAAAAAGCTCCTGTGCAGATACAGCCAATCATGGTCGAGCGAAAGCATGGCACATCCTCCCTCCTTGAGCGAAAACCGCGCTGGAAAAACAGTTTCTTTAGCAGCCAAAAAACACCTGAGCATGTTTATGAATGGGAAGATATTAACATTCAAGGCGGGATTTCCGATGTAGTGATTGATTTAAGCTATACGATGCTTCCGAAAGGAGAAGCGGTCATTGTCATCCGTCATTTGATCGGGAACGTACAAATCCTTGTGCCGTATGAGGTGGAAGTGCGTCTGCACCATTCGGTGATCTATGGCTCCGCTATTGTTTTTGAGCGAAAGGAAGCGAATTTGTGGAACGAAACCGTTTGTTTTCAAACAAAAGGATATGAGGAAGCGGAGCAAAAGGTCAAAATACTCACCTCGATGATTATCGGAACAATCGAGGTGAAGCATGTATGAATACAATGCAGCGTTATATTGTCACGGGAATTGCCTTTTCGTTGCTCGTTTCCGTCATTACGGTGTTGCTCCTATTTATTACGTATCCGTTATCGAACTGGTCTTTATTATGGGAAAAAGAAATCATGGGTGTTCCGTTCCTTTTATTTATGGCGGGGGTTAGTGTTGCCGCTGGAATAGCGTTTGGGATTATGTTCGGGTTCTTTTGGCAAAAACAGTGGCGAACGGTGATGGATTCGCTGCGCCAGCTCGAACATGGCCAGCCTGTTTCCACTATGGAGCCTCCAAAGCTGAAAGAAGTGGCGGCGGTGGTAGCGCGCGTTCAAAAAATTCAAAAGCAGATGACGGAACAAGTGAAATTGTCGCAGCGGCTCGCCAATGAAAAGGCGGAAGAGCAAGAAAAGCGGATTCAAGAGATCATTTCCCAAGAACGGCATCGGCTTGCGCGCGAGCTTCATGATTCGGTCAGCCAGCAGCTGTTTGCCGCCTCGATGCTTATTTCCGCCATCAATGAAACAAAAACGTTTTCCGACGAGCGCGAAGAAAAACAGTTTCGTTTAATTGAAGAAATGATCCACCAATCGCAATTGGAAATGCGGGCGTTATTGCTTCACCTTCGCCCGATAGCGCTCAAAGGCAAATCGCTAAAAGAAGGGATTCAAGAGTTGTTGATGGAGCTAAAGCAAAAAGTGCCAATGCATATCGAGTGGAAAGTGGAAGACATTCCGCTTGATAAAGGGGTAGAAGACCATTTATTTCGCATCTTGCAAGAGTCGATTTCCAATACGCTTCGTCATGCAAAGGCGACAAAATTGGAAGTATTGTTAGTGAAACGAGACCAACTTGTCATTTTGCGTGTATCGGATGATGGCGTCGGCTTCAACGTCGACCAAGTGAAAGCAGGATCGTACGGTTTGCAAAATATGCATGAGCGCGCGCTGGAGATCGGCGGGACGATGCAAATCGTCAGTGTGCCGAATCAAGGAACGCGGTTAGAGGTAAAAGTGCCAATCATAGAGGGGGGAACATCGTGATCCGTGTCTTATTGGCCGATGATCATGAAATGGTGAGAATCGGCGTTTCTGCTTTTTTGGCGTCGCAGCCGGATATGGAAGTGGTGGGAGAAGCCGATAGCGGCAAACGCGCTGTAGAGCTGGCACTAGAGCTGCGCCCAGATATTATTTTAATGGATTTAGTGATGCCGGAGATGGACGGAATTGAAGCGACAAAGCACATTATTGCCCAATGGCCGGAAGCGAAAATTATCGTTGTGACGAGCTTTTTAGATGATGAGAAAGTGTATCCGGCTTTGGAAGCCGGAGCAACGAGCTACATGCTAAAGACATCGAAAGCGAACGAAATCGCCAACGCAATCCGTGCGACGTTTTACGGTCAATCGGTGTTGGAACCGGAAGTGACGAATAAAGTAATGACAAAAATGAAACAAAAGAAAGAAATCCTTCCTCACGAAGAATTGACAAACCGGGAGATGGAAGTGCTTTTGTTGATGGCGCAAGGAAAAACGAATCAAGAAATCGCCGATGAGTTGTTTATTGCCGTAAAAACGGTGAAAGTCCACGTCAGCAACATATTAAGCAAATTAGGAGTACAAGATCGCACACAAGCGGTGATTTATGCATTTAAACATTCGTTAGTCAAATAGCTTCTATAAATTAGGTTTCAGACATTCGTCGAAACCTAATTTGTCATAGTTTGTGCAGGTTGCTATAAGGCAGCCTTCTTTTTATATACTGATTTTGTATCAAACTTAGGACGTTTAATGCGGAATGATGCCTCAAGTTTTAGAAGAAAATAACGCCTAAGCTCATTATCGAAAAATACAGCTACTGGTAGGACGGGAGATAGATAAAGGTACGATAAATTTTTTATGAACATTTTATGAACAAATTGCTCAACATTTCACAAATAAGACAAACTAAAATCTCTATTAGCTATTTATAATAGGGGTGTAATAGATGGGATTATTTCCATCTTATATTTTTTAGTTTTATTTGTGAAATGTTTCACAAAGAGAGGGGAGACCATGTATGGCTGTTGAGGAAAAAGTGATCGATAAAAAAATCGAAGTGGCAAAAATGGTTGATGAGCTTGTCGCTAATGCACAGAAAGCGTTAGAACAATTTCGAGCTTACGATCAAGAAATGATCAATCATATCGTTAAAGAAATGGCGTTAGCTGGGCTCGATCAGCATATGGCATTAGCAAAGCTTGCAGTGGAAGAAACGAAACGTGGCGTATATGAAGATAAAATTATTAAAAACCTTTTTGCGACAGAATATATATACCACAATATTAAGTACGATAAAACAGTCGGCATTATCTATGAAAATCCGCATGAAGAAATTATAGAAATTGCCGAACCTGTTGGTGTTGTTGCTGGGATAACACCGGTGACAAACCCGACATCGACAACGATGTTTAAAGCGTTAATCTCGATAAAAACACGCAACCCGATTATTTTTGCCTTCCATCCATCGGCGCAACGATGCAGTAGCGAAGCAGCAAGAGTGCTGCGCGATGCGGCGATTCGGGCAGGAGCTTCAGAACATTGCATTCAATGGATTGAAACTCCTTCCCTTGAAGCAACACGTCAGCTTATGCATCATCCTGGCGTTTCTCTCATTTTAGCAACTGGTGGCGCCGGCATGGTGAAAGCGGCGTACAGCTCTGGAAAACCAGCTTTAGGCGTCGGACCTGGTAACGTGCCTTGCTATATTGAAAAAACGGCAAACATTAAACGGGCTGTAAATGATTTAATTTTATCGAAAACATTTGATAACGGCATGATTTGCGCTTCCGAACAAGCAGTCATTATTGATAAAGAAATTTATGAACAAGTAAAAAAAGAAATGATGGAAAACCGTTGTTATTTCTTAAATGAAGAAGAAAAGAAAAAAGTAGAAAAGCTCGTTATTAATGAAAATACATGTGCCGTCAACCCTGATATCGTCGGAAAGCCAGCTTATGAAATTGCGAAAATGGCTGGTATAGCTGTACCGGAAGACACGAAAATTCTTGTTGCTGAGTTAAAAGGGGTTGGACCAAAATATCCGTTGTCTCGTGAAAAGTTAAGCCCTGTACTTGCTTGTTATAAAGTAAACAGCACGGAAGAAGGATTTCAGCGCTGTGAGGAAATGCTGGAGTTTGGCGGCTTAGGACATTCGGCTGTTATCCATTCCGATGACCAAGAAGTTGTTACCGAGTTTGGCAAACGGATGAAAGCGGGACGGATTATCGTAAATGCACCGTCTTCGCAAGGAGCAATCGGTGATATTTACAATGCGTACATTCCGTCATTAACGCTTGGATGCGGCACGTTTGGCGGGAATTCTGTTTCGACAAACGTAAGTGCGATTCATCTTATCAATATTAAAAGAATGGCAAAAAGAACGGTAAATATGCAATGGTTTAAAGTGCCGCCGAAAATTTATTTCGAAAAAAATGCAGTACAATACTTAGCGAAAATGCCGAACATTTCCAAAGCTTTTATCGTCACCGACCCGGGAATGATCAAGCTCGGATATGTCGATAAAGTGCTATATTACTTGCGCAGACGCCCGGATTATGTGCATAGTGAAATTTTCTCAGAAGTAGAACCAGATCCTTCTATTGAAACGGTAATGAAAGGCGTCGACATGATGAGAAGCTTCGAGCCGGATGTGATTATCGCGCTCGGAGGCGGTTCGCCAATGGATGCGGCAAAAGCGATGTGGCTCTTTTACGAGCATCCGACAGCGGATTTCAACGCGTTAAAACAAAAATTTTTAGATATTCGAAAACGCGTTTATAAATATCCAAAACTAGGTCAAAAAGCGAAATTTGTTGCCATTCCGACTACGTCAGGAACAGGATCGGAAGTAACGTCTTTTGCAGTCATTACCGATAAAAAAACGAATATAAAATATCCGTTAGCAGATTATGAATTAACACCGGACGTCGCGATTGTTGATCCACAATTTGTCATGACCGTACCAAAACATGTCACCGCTGATACGGGAATGGACGTATTGACACATGCGATCGAAGCGTATGTCTCCAATATGGCAAATGATTATACCGATGGTCTTGCAATGAAAGCAATTCAACTCGTATTTGAATATTTGCCGCGGGCATATCAAAACGGGAAGGATGAACTCGCTCGGGAGAAAATGCATAACGCTTCTACGATTGCGGGAATGGCGTTCGCCAACGCGTTTTTAGGCATTAACCATAGTTTGGCTCATAAACTTGGCGCGGAATTCCATATTCCGCATGGACGCGCTAATACCATTTTAATGCCGCATGTCATTCGCTATAACGCAGCGAAACCGAAAAAATTTACCGCATTTCCGAAATACGAATATTTCAAAGCGGATCAACGCTATGCGGAAATTGCGAGAATGCTCGGCTTGCTGGCTCGCACAACGGAAGAAGGGGTCGAAAGCCTCGTTCAAGCGATCATTAAGCTGGCAAAACAATTGGATATGCCGATGAGCATTGAAGCATGCGGTATCAGCAAACAAGAATTCGAAAGCAAAGTAGAAAAATTAGCCGAATTAGCTTTCGAAGACCAATGTACCACTTCTAACCCGAAACTCCCGCTTGTTAGCGATTTAGTTCATATCTATCGCCAAGCGTTTAAAGGAGTTTAACACAACCTCCCCCTATAGAAAAAGGATGGCCCATATACTCGCTGGTAAGCGTGGCGGGCCATCCTTTTTCATGTATATGTTTCAAAGTTTCACTGCAATGAAGGAAATGAGAAGGATCTTCTAAACATATAAAACAGAAAAAACCCCTTAAAGAGGCACACCATTTTCCGTTCCATTTAGAATTCGCTGTGCCATTTGCACGCTTTCTTCCGAAGGAGGTTCAATTCCTTCCAACGGGTACTTCAATCCAAGCGCTTTCCATTTGTATACTCCTAATTTATGATACGGGAGAATTTCAATTTTTTTGACGTTGTTTAACGTACAAATAAAAGCGGCGAGACGGCGCAAGTCATTAGGGTCGTCTGTAATGGTTGGAACGAGAACATGCCGAATCCAAACGGGAACGTTTTTTTCGGATAAAAACTGAGCAAATTGTAAAATGTGTTTATTTGTTTTTCCCGTCAGTTTCCGATGTTTTTTTTCATCAATATGTTTTAAATCAAGTAAAATTAAATCAGTATAGGAAAGCAATTCATTTAATTTTTGCTGGAACGGTGCTTCCGTCGTGTAGCATCCCCCTGATGAATCGATCGCTGTATGAATGCCGAGTTGTTTGCACGCTTTAAATAGTTCGATTAAAAAGTCGATTTGCAACAAAGGTTCTCCGCCGCTGACGGTAATTCCGCCGCCGGAAGCGTTTATAAACGGCAAGTATGTTTTCACATCATCGATAATTTCTTCTACGGTCATTTCTTTTCCTTTTCCGATTTCCCATGTATCGGCGTTATGACAATATTGACAGCGCAGCAAGCATCCTTGTGTAAAGATGACATAACGAAGACCTGGACCGTCGACGGTACCGCATGTCTCAATCGAATGAATAAACCCTTTCATCGAATGATCACCTTCCTAAGAGAAATATCCCCCCTCTCAAGAAGGAGGGGGGAGATAGTTACATCGTTTCGTGGAACGTGCGGTTAATGACGTCAATTTGTTGTTGGCGAGTTAATTTAATGAAGTTGACGGCATATCCAGAGACGCGAATCGTTAATTGCGGATATTTTTCTGGATGTTCCATCGCGTCTAATAACGTTTCGCGATTCAAAACGTTAATGTTGAGATGATGCCCGCCTTTTTCCATGTAACCATCTAAAATGGCGGCAAGGTTATGAACACGGGTTTGTTCTTCTTTTCCTAACGCTTTTGGCACGATCGAGAACGTATTAGAAATGCCATCTAACGCATGTTCATATGGCAATTTCGCGACAGAGCTTAAGGAAGCGAGCGCTCCTTTCATGTCGCGACCGTGTAGCGGGTTCGCTCCCGGGGCAAACGGTTCGCCAGCACGGCGGCCATCTGGTGTATTTCCTGTCTTTTTCCCGTATACGACGTTCGATGTAATCGTTAAAATCGATAGCGTATGTTTCGAATCGCGATACGTTTTATATTTTTTCAATTTCGTCATAAAACGCTCGACTAAATCAACTGCAATTTGGTCGACGCGATCATCGTTATTCCCGTATTTCGGGAAGTCGCCTTCAATTTCAAAATCAACAGCAATGCCGCTTTCATCGCGAATCGGTTTTACTTTTGCGTATTTGATCGCACTTAACGAATCGGTGACAACCGATAGCCCGGCAATACCAGTTGCCATCGTGCGTAAAACATGCGTATCGTGAAGCGCCATTTCAATTCGTTCGTAACAATATTTGTCGTGCATGTAATGGATGACATTGAGCGTATTAATATAAAGTTCCGCAAGCCATTCAAGCACATGATCAAATTTACGCATGACTTCCTCGTAATCTAGATATTCGGATGTAATTGGCGCAAATTCAGGGCCAACTTGAATTTTTAATTTTTCATCGACGCCGCCGTTAATCGCATATAACAATGCTTTCGCAAGGTTGGCGCGCGCTCCGAAAAATTGCATTTGTTTGCCAATTCTCATTGCCGATACACAGCAGGCAATTCCGTAGTCATCGCCAAATTCCACGCGCATTAAGTCGTCGTTTTCATATTGAATTGAGCTTGTTTTTATCGACATTTTCGCGCAATATTCTTTGAACGCTTCCGGTAATTGTTTTGACCACAGTACCGTTAAGTTTGGTTCTGGCGCAGGTCCTAAGTTATCTAACGTATGAAGGAAGCGGAACGAGTTTTTTGTTACTAACGGACGACCATCGATCGCCATTCCGCCGATCGATTCTGTTACCCATGTTGGGTCACCGCTAAATAGTTCGTTATATTCCGGTGTTCTTGCGAATTTGACAAGGCGCAATTTCATCACAAAATGGTCGACAAGTTCTTGCGCTTCTTTTTCTGTTAGCGTACCTTCTTGTAGGTCGCGTTCGATATAAATATCTAAGAAGGTAGAAACGCGTCCTAAGCTCATCGCTGCGCCGTTTTGTTCTTTAATAGCGGCAAGATAAGCGAAATAGAGCCATTGGAATGCTTCGTGTGCGTTTCGCGCTGGTCCGGAAATGTCGTAACCGTAGCTTAATGCCATTTGTTTCAATTCGTTTAACGCGCGAATTTGTTCAGCAATTTCCTCGCGAAGACGGATAATGTCTTCCGTCATCATTCTTGCGCCGGTATTTTTCAAATCCTTTTGTTTTTCTTCAATAAGACGATCGACACCGTATAATGCTACGCGGCGATAGTCGCCAATAATGCGGCCGCGTCCGTACGCATCTGGAAGACCGGTGATGATTCCCGCTTTGCGCGCTAATTTCATCTCTTCGGTGTAAACGTCAAATACACCTTGATTATGTGTTTTGCGGTATTCCGTAAAAATTTTTTTTATTTCGTCGCTTACTTTATAGCCGTATGCTTCACATGATTGTTGCGCCATGCGGATGCCGCCGAACGGCATTAATGAGCGCTTAAACGGTTTATCTGTTTGAAAACCAACGATTTTTTCCAAGTCTTTGTTTAAATAACCTGGTCCGTGGGAAGTGATGGTGGAAACAATGGATGTATCCATATCGAGAACGCCGCCTTTTTCGCGTTCTTGCTTCGATAATTCCATCACTTGTTCCCATAGTTTCTTCGTTGCTTCTGTAGGCCCTTCTAGAAATGACTCATCCCCATAATAAACGGTTACATTGTTTAAAATAAAGTCACGGACGTCAATGGACTTTTTCCATTTTGACCCTTTAAAATTTCGCCACGGGTCTAATACAGCAGTAGCTTGTTTCACAACAGATCCCCTCCCAATCGTCTGTAAATATAACAGATTGATAAAAATATATATAACAGCTTTCATCTACACAATACTACATTTTTTGATGCCTATAACCATCTATTATTGAATAGTTTGTGAAATATTGAGCAATATTAATTGAATGATGATAAGAGGTATAACAGATCGTAAAAAGAAGAATGACAACCAATGAACATAAAGAAGGATGTGAAAAATAAAAATCTCCATCCCTATAAAAGGGATGGAGACGGTTGGTTAGCTGACTTGTTTTTTCTCAGAAGCGCGGGCATGACGCTTATGCATGCCTTTTGCATAATAGACGGCAACGAGCAAGATGAGCCAGGCTGGTCCGATGTAGAGCGCGATTCTTGTATCCTTGAAGTAGCCCATTAAAGCGGTGACTCCGATGAGGAAGGCGAGAGAAATATAAGAGCTATAAGGGTAAAGCGGCATTTTATATTTTAATTGTTGTTGTTTTTCTGGACTTAATCGTTTGCGGAACTGCAATTGCGCCAGCAAAATAATCGCCCATGTCCAAATCGCACCGAATGTGGCGACACTGGTCACCCATTGGAAAACTTTTTCGGAAACGAAGTTTAAATACACACCGACTAACATCGCTAACGCCGTGACGATGAGGGCCACGCCCGGAATTCCGCGATTTGTCAGTTTAGCGAAGGAAGATGGTGCTTCCTTTTGCTCAGCCAAGTTAAAGAGCATGCGGCTTGTACTGAAAATTCCACTGTTGCAGGAAGACAAAGCAGCTGTTAAAACAACAAAGTTGATGATTCCCGCGGCGGCGTGAATGCCGATTTTTTCAAACGTTAAAACAAACGGGCTTCCTTTTTCGCCGATTTCGTTCCAAGGGTAAATGGACATGATGACAAACAATGCGCCCACGTAGAAAATTAAAATGCGCCAAAATACGCTATTGACCGCCTTGGTCAGCGATTTTTCCGGATTTTTCACTTCGCCGGCCGTAACGCCGAGCATTTCAATTCCTAAGTAGGCGAACATCACCATTTGCAAAGACATTAATACACCGGTAATGCCGTTCGGGAAAAATCCGCCATGTTCCCAAAGGTTGCTGATGCCGGTGGCGATTCCGCCATTGCCGATTCCGAACAGAATCATGCCAAGGCCGACGACAATCATAAATACAATGGTGACAATTTTAATAAGCGCAAACCAAAATTCTAATTCTCCATACGCTTTTACGGCGAGAAAGTTGATGGTCGTCATCAGCACTAAAGCTGCTAACGCCCATATCCATCTTGGCGTGTCCGGAAACCAAAATTGCATATAAATGCCGGCCGCTGTAATTTCCGCGATACAAGTAACGACCCATAAAAACCAATAGTTCCACCCGGTTAAATAACCGGCAAGCGGGCCTAAATAGTCATGCGCGTAGCGGCTGAATGAGCCGGCAACCGGGTTTTCCACGGCCATTTCCCCGAGCGCGCGCATAATAAAGAACATAATCGCGCCGCTTACCGCGTATGCCAGTAAAATCGCTGGTCCCGCTAATTTGATGGAAGACGCAGAGCCGAGAAATAGCCCGACCCCAATCGCAGCCCCAAGGGACATCAGCGAAATATGTCGCTCCTCTAGTCCGCGATGCAGTTTTTGTTCATTTTTTGAGGTTTGCATTCTTGTTTCCTCCCATCCGTTAGGACAAAGGTGTTTTTTACAAAAAAAATAAAATTATATTAAAAATGTTTAAAATAAAAACGCTTACAGTAAATATAGTACATAATTTATGATTATTTGTAAATGTATTTATATGGTAAATAGTTCTTGTTTTTATTATTATTATAATA